>DASWEH010000227.1:0-9891 GCA_036394895.1 Anaerolineales bacterium | reverse complement strand
ATAAGCCATAGGGAACAAGATGCTTGCGTCCCATCGTGCGTTCCTTTTCGGCGTCTTCGATCTTTGTCACTGTCTGGCGTGTGATTGTTACTTCCTGCTGAACAATCGGATCAATACTGCGAGAGAAGTTGATTTGAATGGGTCCGCGCACCTGACCGCAGTTATCGCCGGTGCTCATCACTGCACCAAAAGTGCGGACATCGAAGAAGTTGGCACACATCCACTGCCGCGCTTCATTGACCTGAGCGGCACTTACTTTGTCTTTTGATTTGGCACCAATGGCAACGTAAGCTTCTGCGTGGTTCTGATTCAACGGGATACCTTCCTTGACATAAATCCTGTATCCTGTTGAATCGCCTTTCACCAATTCCGCATAATTGCGGATTTTGCGTTTGAGGCATACATCAGTCACAATACCATAGCCTGTTTCGGGGTCAATGCGTGGCATATTGCCTGCGTCGGGGTCTCCATTGGGATTGCCGTTTTCCACATCATAGAGCAGGACAAATTCATAGCGGTTTTTGATTGGGGTAGTCATTGTTTACTCTCCTTTGAGTTAGTTGGTTTCGGATTCGTTTGATTTTGATTCGGCAGGTTTCTTGCCTTTGGATGTCCATAAGTCTTTCCGTTCATGGTAATAACCAAGCATGAAAACACCTTGTTCATCAAGAGAGAGATGGGATGGAATGGGGTTCTTCTCAATATCCAACAGGTTCAAGATTTTTTCAATGCGGTTATCTCTGGCATAGCCAAATTCTGCCTTTGAAATGTGGTGCTGTGAAAGCCTTAAGAGAGTTGGAAATACACTCTTAGGCGAAGCACAGGCAGATGTGAAATAGCGGTCTTTAATGCTGGCATTCACATCACCTATTGCTTCCTGCTGAACTTTCTCTAATACAGCAAATAAGCGTCCCAGCACATAGGCAGGAACAGTGGATTGTTCATTGAGCGACATAACAAGTACCTCCTTAATTGGGTGTTGGGGTTGGTTTCGATATTTGCGGATGAGATAGGCTTTGATAATCGCTGCCCGCGCATAACTGATTTTCTTGGTGAATTTTTCATCCTGATCCGCACGGACGCGGTTGATGATGGCGTTGTACAACGCAGCGGGATAGGGAGTATTTTCGAGAATGGAGCGGAACACCGAGCCAGCCAGCAAAGGAGACGCAGTTTGGTCGGAAGCCTTTGGAGAAACAGTTTCTTTCAAAATGTCTTGAATAGTCAGGTAGGTATGCTGGTCATCAAATTCCTTTATGATTTCCAAGTCATGATAGTGTTTCATGATCTTCTCAACGACCTTGTCAAATGGATCACTGTGAAAGAATCTCACGGAAACACGAGCCGCGTTAGGTGCAAGCCCAAGCACATAAAAGCGTGGATTTTCATCCAAACCTTCGAGCAATTTCTTGGCATCCAACGCCTGAACACGCCTGACCTTCTCCGCCACTTTTTTGAGGCGCTTCTCGGCTTTCTTATCTCTTACAGGTTTGTTTTCTTCTTCAGTAGGCGCTTCAACTTCGACAATTTCAGGCTCGCACAATCCTATAAAGGCCTTGGCATATTCCTTCTTTTCGCTCTCTGCCCAATAGACAACAGTCGTATCGCCAATGATAAATTTCTTGTTTTCATTGGTTGAGGAAAGCAAGTAGTTCAATGCTGTGGTGTATGCAAATGCAGCTTTTTCACTGACAGGGGAATTCATGCCTTGCTCATGGTTGTAAGACTCGTAAGCGCTGGCATTGAATCCAACAAGTGTTGCGCCTGTTGGATTTGCGTACCGTATTCCTTTCAGGCTTGGGTGCAAACGCGCAAGCGGGGCTGTTTCACCTGTCACTAGACATTGAATCAGAACAGCGTCACTATTTGCTTTGTAAATATCCCACACCCTTTTAATGACGTTGTCTTCGTGCACAAAACTACCATTGAACATGAATATCAGGTTGCCGCCTTTCAAAATTGTTTCCAGATGAGGAGAGATCTTGGGATGCTCCCTGCCTGTTTCGGGATTGTAGTCATCCAGAAAAGCGACTACTGCTTTTGCCGCTTTACAATCGGCTTTTGCAAGTAATTCCTTGTTAAAGCGAGCAAATTCTTCAAAACGTTTTTGAGAATATTCAGAATCGCCTTTGTCTGAAATTCCCAAAATATACGCACTATTCTCGCACAGGAAATTTGCGCTGACGCCCGATGTCTTTTTGACCTGTTCAGGCACAATCATACGGCGCGGTCTTTCTTCCATATTCTTGCCACGTTGTACCTGCTCAAATAATGGAAAAACATCCAGCAACTTTCCTTGCTCTGATATGTTGAGCGCAAAACTTACACCTGTGGAACTATATCCAGGAGGTGCAATATCGCTTTCTGATTCATTGGACAAAATATCGTAATAACAAGTTAAGGCTTGTAGGATCATTGCCTCACCTCCAAGTCAGTCAAGTCCAGTACACCGTTGTTCAGAGTGGCTTTGAAGAATTGTGGCTTGATGTCTTCTGAATCTGAAAAATCCAGATCGTACAACATCCAGCCCAACTCCAACTTCCCAAGTGTGCTCTGTGGGATTGGTGTACCATCTTCAATCAGTTCTACCTTTGCGCCAAATTCGCGGGTTCCCAAGCTGGGCGCATGGAAATGCTGCCCCTTGCGAAGGCGGCGTAGAACAATGTTGTAGTGCTTCTCAACAGTGTCTTCATCACCTGCTTTGTCCGTCATTTCAAAATGCGCTTCGATGATGTAATCAACGTTTTTCAGCACAAGCGCAGCCCGTTGTTGGCGATTGTCTGTTGCTGAAAGATACATCGGCTCGGTACTTGTGCCGTTCATCCTACGCCGCGCCTCACTGTCAGAAGCCTTTTCGCTCACCTCATTGCGCCGAATATTGGTGAACTCGATTTCTTTCAACACATGGATTTTGTCTATCACCCAGCGGATGGCGGGCTTCCAATACACCGCTTCGATGATCCCACGCGCCGCCGATGGGGTGATAATGTCATAACTAACACGTTCCACCTTCATTTCGGGGCGGGTGAACAGGGCGTAATCGCCGCTTACTCGAATCTTGATACCGTATCCCATAGAAGAACCTCCTTTTTATATAAACTCTCAAGACCTGACAGGTTTTCACAAAGCCATGATTAACCAAGACGAATCCGATTTGCAGAAGTCGAATTGACTCGCGTCACGATGAAACCTGTCAGGTCTGCATTAACCATCAAAGAACAACGCATCCCCGCCCGCGTCCGCAGGCAGGACGAGACCTGTATTCTCATCATAGAATTGTTTCATACTACTTTCAGTTAGCACTTCATAGGTTTCGTTATATGTTTCAATTACTCCTTTGCTTTGTAATTTGACAAATTCGTTTTCGTAAATATTGACTGTGTACATTTGCAATTCTCTGGCGAACTTATAGGGGAAGGGATGGTATCGTGCCTGTTCAAGTAATTTCTTTACCTCCTCGTTATAAGGAATGACAACGGCTACAGTGTTGTTGTCAATCAGCCTAAAATTCTCAGATGCCTTTTTGAAATCAAACTCCAATCCATTGTTGAAACAAGCAAGAATTCTTTTTACATCAAAGGCATTCTTGTCCTGAAGGTTATACAGAAAACTGAAATAACCCTCGATAGCCTGTTTCGAGTCAGGTTGGTCTTTGAAGTCACGCAGTATGCTTTCTGCAACTCTCGCGCCCTGTTCGATAAAGGCAGGTGTCTTTTTGATAAAAGGCGTGACAGGATCGAAGACATAAATGTCGCTGACATCTTGTTTCATTTCACGGTTTACCCGTCCCGCCGCCTGAATAATAGAATCTAACCCAGCCAGGGCGCGGAAGCCAACGGGGAAGTCTACGTCAATACCTGCCTCCATAACCTGAGTGGAAATCACGCGGCAGGGTTGCCCTGACTTCAGCCGCTCCCGAACTTCTGATAAAACTTCTTTGCGGTGAGTAGGGCACATTAGGGTCGAGAGATGATAACGTCCTTCATCTTTCAATTGATCAAATAAGCCTTTGGCATGTTTGCGTGTGTTGACAATACACAATCCCTGTGGGTAAGCCTGAATTTTCTTAATTAATTCTGCGTCAGGGGTCTTACCAATGTTTCTTATCTGCACTCGTTTATAAAAGTCGAACAAGGCTTGCGGGTTGGAGGCTAACTCTGTGAACGTCACATTCTCCAAAAAACGATCCAAAGATGGCTGTGTTGCTGTACAAAAAACCACGCTTGCGCTGTAGTTTTGCACCAATTCTTTTATCGCCAGCATACATGGCTGCATGTATTCGCGCGGTAACATCTGTGCTTCGTCAAAGATAATTACACTTTTGGCAAGATTATGTAACTTTCGACAACGCGAAGATTTATTCGCAAATAGTGACTCAAAGAATTGCACGTTCGTCGTAACAACGATTGGAATATCCCAATTCTCTGAAGCCAGTTTCAATTTATCCAGCGCGTCTTTGGTCTCATCATCAGCGGATTCGGAATCTGGCTTGTTTCCTTTTTTCCAATCAAAATTGGAATGATGCTCCAATACATTTTCTTCGCCCAAATAGTCTTTGAAGACAGCCGCATTTTGCTCAATAATGCTGGTGAAGGGGATAACATAAATTACCCGCTTCAAGCCATGCTTGACGGCGTGGTTCAGCGCAAACGCCATTGAAGCCAGAGTCTTCCCGCCGCCTGTAGGAATAGTAAGAGTGAAAAAGCCTTGTCCTGAATCTGCCTTTTCCACGCAGGCTTTCAAGATCTCCGTTCGTTTTTTGTTGATGTCATCTTGTGGGTTATCGAATTTCTGTATGGCAGCGTTGAACGTTTCGCAAAGTTCTTCAATACTAGCATGACCACGGCGGGGCTTTTCGCCTTTGTTTACATAGGTTTCCGTGTCTTGAAAGTCTGCATCCACTAGCGCAGAAAAGATCATGCGTGTCATAAACGCAAGAGAAAAACTTTGATTGGATGTCTTTATAGAACGAGATTTGACAACTAATGCCGCAGGATCAATTTCTGTTTTATACGCATTGAAATCTTCGAGCCTCTTCTTGTTCGGGTCAAGCCGAGCCAACAATGTGCCATCGCCATCTACATCAATGGAGCTGCCGTAATCTGGCAAACCTGTATGATGTCCCGCAATGCAGAAGGCAAGCATAGTGGCGAGCCATTTCTCAACGTCCGTTTTGTTAAATACCTCCATCACTGTTCGAGCGCCTGCTGTGGCATGATCTACTTTGCGCGATGAGCCATCCAACCGTTTTTGAAACGCGATGGAATATTTACCCAAATCATGCATAAAAGCTGCTGTACGTGCCAGTTCAGAAATTCCCGCATCTTCGCCAAACTTTTCAGCTAGACTTGCTGTGCTTGTCAGATGGTCAATCAGCAACTGCCAATTTGATTTATCTTCTCCTTTTCGGGAGTGGGCATAGTACACTATTTGTCTGGCTTGTGCTTCCATCACCCGATACAACTCCGCCAAAGCCTGCGCCTCGCGTATAAGTGCATTGCGCAACTCTTTCGGCTCCAGCACTTCCACATCTGCGCCCCAACCGCGCACCCAGGGGAGCATCTCTCGCCACTCGGCGATATCCACGCTCCAGATACAGCCGCCATCTTCGGTAGGTTGTATTTCTTCCAAAGGATGCCACTTACTCTCTTCTATACGCCGCGCCGCGTCTTTGTTGAAGCGCAATTTCACTGTGACAGGTTCTTTGTCACCATACCAGATCCCCCAGGCGTGTTTGAGCAATACTTGTTCATCAAAGTCTGCGGGAATTTCAAAAGGCTCGCCTGAAAGGAAAGCAGTCTTAATGCGCTCGATCTTGAATGGCACGATCTTGTCATTGAAATCGCTCAGTGCAACGGCATACACACTGTCGCTCCAAATAGATGGCTCGATGAGATAGATACTGATCGTATGCCGTGTCAATCCATCCATTCCTAAAGGCTGATATTCAATGCGGACTTTCTTCTGTTCCACCCAAGCCTGTGCAAGAGTTTCAATAATCTTGATCCGTTCAGGGTCTTTTTCCTGTTTCAATACCGTATCCGCTGCCTTGAGCAATTTCTCCGTCATGGGCTGGCGCAACGTTGCAGCCAGTTTCTCTACTGCATTGGCAGCGTGGGGATGATGAAAGCGTGTTTGCCGAGATGTTTTCCGTGCCGCAAGATATAAGGTCAACGCTTCATGCAGATTGACCTTGATCTCCGAAATGAGTTTTATCCGCGGGATGTGATACCGCCCCTCGCTATCTTTTTCAATCGGGTACTCGGCTGTCAGTTCAATTCGGTCACGAAACACCGTCTCACGCTTAACCCCCAGCCTTTTCGCCATATCAATATCTGAATATGCACGCTGGATGTAGAGGCGCTTCATTTCTTCCAATCGTTCTGCTTTGTTCATGCCGCTCATGTTTGCTCCCATGTTGAACGTCCCGAAGGCTTTCCCTGTGTAGTTGGAATATGCCTCATCCAATCCTTCGGGACGATGTTCATTTCTCTGTAACAGAATAGCATAGCACCCGCCTAAATTCTGCAACATTTTCATGATGGATTCAGACCCTAAGGGTTTTTTGCCTACCCAACCGGGAATTGATGACTTGTGGAACTTTTTTGTTTAATTCCACAGTCAGATCCAAAAGAAACCCTTAGGGTCTATCTTTTCATGTTTTGTCACTTGGATTTCTTGAAAGGCCACAAACCTCCCCTTTCGTCTTCGATAAGGAACAGCCCCTTATCTTCAAGAGCGGGTAATGAGCGGGTCACTTCACTGCGGTTGAGACCCAACAGGCGGGCGATCAGCCCTGCCTTTTTGCCTGGATGTTTTTCTATTGTACGATAGATCTGCTCCGCCCGGTTATGGTTCGCTAGTCGTGCCATATCTTGTGCCTCCATGTTGTAGTTTTCGCAGGTACTCCTGCGCACTGTACGAGAGGCATGTTGCAGGTACGGTAACACTGTAAGGTGAAATCACTTTATGAATCAAAAAATCACCTAAGATGAATTAAAAAAACATCTCAGGTGATTTGGTGAAAGGGCCGAGCTAAACTTACTATTCGGTGCAAAAGCCTTGCGAAGGTTGTAATAGCATTCTTGTGCTTACGGAAAATGTCGCCACGGCGCCACGGCGACGCCTTCGCAAGGCTAGTCTTGCATTTTTTGTACAGCGAACTAAAGGAATAAAGAATGGCTGACAGAAGAGAGCAGCATGATTCTTCGGTAAGTATGAATAAGTCTACGGAGCCTTATTCAGGCAGGTAAATTCTTCGAACGCAGAATAATATAGTTGGCATGTGACCAGAGCAGAGGTGAGGCGATCTCGCCCCAGCGTTCCACCCAGGTTGAATAATAGGAGGGAGCATTTAGGTTTTCAGGGACCTGTTCCGGTAAACAGAGATCATGCCCCGCCTGCGCCTCGATCCAATTTTTGCAGACCCGGATTTTATGTTGGAGATTGGGTGCTAGATCTGGGCGTTTGGCTGCTAACTCGGCGTAATACCAGCCCAGCCAGGCAGTCAACAAAATCCAGGCGCCGCCGCCAAAATAAGAATCTTCTGCGTAACGATGCAGTCCGCCGTTACGCAAAATCGTTGATTCCATGTACTCCACCGTCCTGAGCATGATCGGATCATCAGGAGGGAGCACGCTATAAGGGACAGCCAATCCCAGCAGGCTGGCATCCACAGCAGGAGAATCGGAAAATTTGACAAAGTGACCAAAGGGTTCCGCTCCGTCAAGCAACCTTTTCCGAATTGCATCGGTGACCCCATGGTGATCCTTGCCCGTCAATTCCGTATGCGCCTGGAGTCCACCGTAGATCGCAGCCAGGGTATGAGGATGAACATGATCTGGAAATTCCTCCCAGCAATCATAACAAGGCAGTGACCAGAGCTCACTCAAATAACCGGCGACAAGTTCAGAGGCATCCAGCAATTCGTTCGAGAGCTTCATGGCGGGATTTTGCTTTTGATGTTCGTTGAGGGCCCAAAGCCATGTGCCAAATCCATCCAGTTGGAAGTTCGGCCAATTGCCTGGTTCGCCATCCATTCCATCCAGATGATAGCGCGTATGCAGAATTTCAGCTTCAGTAAGTGTTTCGCCCGACTGCGCTTTAGCAAGTCCGTTCAGAACGAGAGCTTTGCGCTCGTTGACACGCTCCGCCACCCATTCATGAAAGCGGTGAGCGCTTTCATGCTGACCCCCTAGATCCATGGCATAGGCGATAAATGAACCATCCCGAAACCAGCAATAGTGATAGGTAGGGAAACTAGGACTGGCGATATAACCACCGCTTGCTGATTGATTTTCAAGAATAATTTCAATGCTGCGTTGATACAAGTCAGTCATGGATGAGGACCAATCCTATGAAATTGATGTAGGGAATTTGAAACGTCAAGACTTCCGTGGAGTATTCAAAATCTAAGGCCTGTGGACCATCCATCCGTTCTGGACAATCCCAGAGCACCTGAGTTAGTCGTTGAGAGAATTGGATGGTTACGGAAACATTCTGGCAAGGAGTCGGAGCAGTATGAACTTCATCCCAGCGTTGGTGGACGTCCAGTCCGTTGAAGTTCACCAACTGAATGATGAGAGATTTTGCATGCCAGCGCGCGACGGTCAGGATGGATTCATCTGTAGAGATAAAGTCTGGATTCAACTCCCCCTCCGCCCATGCTGTTTTCTCCGTCTCAGACAGAGTGTAGGGTCTCAACCATTCGCCGTCCCGGACAATGAAATCGGAAAGACTGCGCAACTCCGAATATAGAGAAGATGAGATTTCTTCATGTTTGGGGAAGTAAGGATCAGAGAGCAGCCGAGCCTCTTCGCCCAATTCGATGCGCGTGCCACCACAGGCGATGATGACTGCGTCAGCAAGGAGATTGTTGGCAGGACGATCCGCGGGTAGATACAACGCAATCACAGCAGACTTCCCACGAGAAAGGCGCACGGCATTCAAAACAATTTCCGCAAGCCGACGGTACTCTACCTCGGGTGGCCAAACTTCGATATACATGAAATCGACAGCAGATTCCGCCAGTGCTTCGATAGGCCAGTTGCCAACCGCATTGAACAGTATCGTCTTGTCCGGATGTCCTACGGATGCAGTTTGAATGAAGTCCACAAAGGCTCGCGGTAGATCGATGGGCTGATGATGTGAGTCCCAGGCGCGCTTGGGATCGCCGTACTGGTCGATGTGCAGACCGTCGAAGGGAATACCCTGTAGAGCACGTGTCCCTTCTGCCAGCAAATGTCCACTCCACGGACTGCCCCCGGATGGGTCCATCAAACCGAGGAAGTTTTCACCAAAAGCGATTGGCTTCCCCGCTTCATCATAAAGTGCCCAGTCAGGATGGGCACGCCAGAATTCAGCCGAGGCAGCATAGATCGCCAGATACGGCATGGCAGCCATGCCGTGCTGATGGGCAGTCTCCACCAATCTGCGAACGGAACCAAGCGACATCTCACGCCCAAGCGGATCGATGTATTCCTCGGTGGGAGCCAACAATTGGTCATGGCGATATTGCCAATCATAGAACTGAAGCCCATTGATATGGAAACACGTCAGCTTTTTGAGAACAGTTAGAGGGTCCGCACGCGAGGCGCTGAAGTCAGTAAGAAATCCATATCGGGGAAAATCTGTCCAACTGGATAGAACATCACAGGCAGTGGTCGCATGGAAAGCAGGAGAATTAATTGTAGGAAGAATTTCAAGTTGAAAGGAATACCCCGCTGGTTTCGCAGGAGAGTTCCATTTAATTTGAATCGTTTGTTCACCAGGCACCGTCTGCAACGTTTTTTCAATCAACGTTGGCGGCTTGTTGAGATGCTGAATAAAAACTCGAAGTGTGATGTCTTGTGACGCAGACGTTTCAAGCTCAATAAGCAATGTAACAGTTTC
>DASWEH010000226.1:0-7794 GCA_036394895.1 Anaerolineales bacterium | reverse complement strand
AGCCTTGATCACTGCCGAATTTGCTGCGGAGCAGGGACGTGAAATATTTGCAGTACCAGGTAGTATCCTTGCGCCGCAAAGTAAAGGCACCAACAAGCTAATTCAAAATGGTGCATTGCCTTTGCTAAGCGTAAATGATTTGATGCAAGCCCTAGATCTAACCCGGATGGGCGAGCATAAAGCCGCTCGAAAAGTAATCCCGGCGGATGAAACGGAAGCCCGCTTGATGAATGTCCTGGGTGATGAGCCACTCCATGTGGATGAAATTCGAAGTCAAACTGAGCTGCCGATTGAAAAAGTCTCCGCCACATTGGCGTTGATGGAATTAAAAGGGATGGTACGTCAGGTGGGCGGCATGAATTATGTTGCTGTGCATGAGGTACAATCCGGTTATTCTGCCTAGGAGGATAAAAAGATATGGAACATAATGATGCTGTGCATACATATGCTGTTATCATGGCTGGTGGAGGTGGGACGCGTCTTTGGCCCATCTCCAGAAAAGAAACACCCAAGCAATTACTGCCCTTGCTTGGTAAAGAGACTCTATTTCAAAGTACGGTCTCTCGACTTGAACAGATTTTTCCACCAGAAAGGATTTTAGTTGTCACCGTCGCTGAGCAGGCACGTGAGATGCAAAAACAAGTACCTGCTATTCCGGCTGAAAACTATTTAATCGAACCGGCTCCACGCGGAACCGCCTCTGTGGTAGCATTGGCGGCTGCGGTGCTCCAGAAGCGTGACCCGCAGGCAATTATGGCAATCCAGACATCCGATCATTACATTCGCAATCGTGACTTGTTTCATTATTTGATCAGAGCCGCATTTGACGTCGCACAGAAAAATTATCTTGTAACACTTGGTATTACACCTACATATCCCTCGACTGGATATGGGTATATTCAGCAGGGCGCTTCTCTGGATGGTGATTACAAATATCCGGTGTACACAGTCAAGCGCTTCAAAGAGAAGCCGGATGAAGAGACTGCTCAGCAATTATTACGAAGTGGCGATCATTCATGGAATAGTGGTATGTTTGTTTGGCGAGTGGATACCATCCTGGCAGAAGTTGAACGTCAAATGCCGCAGCTTTTCGAAGTGGTCACTAAAATTGCTTCTGCCTGGGGTACACCTGAACAAGATGAGATTGTGCAGGCACACTGGTACGATCTAATGAGTCAGACGATCGACTATGGCGTGATGGAGAAAGCAGAAAAGGTTGCTGTTTTGCCCGCAGGTGGATTGGGCTGGAGTGATATTGGCTCATGGGACTCGCTCTTTGAAGTTCTCTTGCCCGATATGAATGGAAATGTGGCTACCAGCGCTCAACACCTTGCCCTCGATACGCATAGTACATTGGTGTATAGCAAGAGCGATGAACGTCTCGTCGTAACGATTGGTTTGGATGATATCGTCATTGTGGATGCTGGCGATGTTTTAATGGTCTGTAAAGTAGACCAGTCACAAAAAGTGAAAGACGTCGTGGAACATTTAAAGAAACATCATCAGGAGAAATATTTGTAGAGTATGTCGTTGTGAAGATAATCGGTGGTTGAGTAGCCCTGAGCGGCTTGTGCGAAGGGTGTATCGAAACCACCAGCCCATGAAGCAATTGCATAATTAACAGAGAGATTGCTTACTAGTTGGCGCTTCGTCTGCGCTCCTCGAAAAGTACTCGTCACTCCGCTCACTACAGTCCCGATGTTTTTTCGGGTGCGCGAAGTGTTTTCGCAACGACATATATAAAGGTTAATGTATGGAAGCATATTGCATGAAGTGCAAGACCAAACGTGAGATGAAAGATCCGGTTGCAATGTTTAATGCAAAAGGGTCTCCTGTCACGGTGGGTGTGTGCACCGTTTGTGGAACAAAACTTTATAGAATGGGTAGGACTGAGGCGCATGAAGGGCTCGTTCCACCTGAAAAGCCGGTGAAAGTGGAAAAGCGCGATGGTAAGTTGGTCGTAGTCGAATCCCCGGCAAAAGCTAGGACGGTGGGGCGTTACCTTGGTAAAGGCTACACGGTCCGCGCCTCTGTGGGGCATGTGCGCGACCTGTTGAAGTCTCAGCTTTCTGTGGATGTGGAAAATAACTTCGCGCCGAAATATCGGGTGCCAAATGAAAAGAAAGATGTGGTCAAGGAATTGAAGAAACTCGCGCAGAAAGCTGAAGAAGTCTATCTCGCGACGGACCCTGACCGTGAAGGCGAAGCCATTTCGTGGCACTTGATGGAGGCTGCGCAGATCGATCCTGAGCGCACGAAACGCGTTGTCTTTCATGAGATCACTGAATCCGCAGTCAAGGAAGCGTTTTCCCATCCTAGGCAGATCAACATGGATTTAGTGGATGCTCAACAGGCGCGTCGCGTTCTGGATCGCTTGGTTGGATACAGCATTAGTCCGATCCTGTGGGAGAAGGTGCGCGGTCGTCTCTCGGCCGGACGCGTTCAATCGGTCGCGCTCCGTCTGATCGTCGAGAGAGAACGTGAGATCGAATCATTTGTCCCCGTGGAATATTGGTCTATTCACGCAGAGTTTCAGCCTGAAGGAATCAAATCTACGTTTACGGCAAAATTGGCGAAGATCGATGACAAGGAACCAGAACTATCGAACGAAGAAGTAGTCAAGCCGATTCTCGTAGACATGGAAACGGCTGCGTACGTAGTGACAAAGGTCAAGCGCGGCGAGCGGCGGCGAAAACCATCTGCACCTTTTACAACATCAACATTACAACAGGAAGCTTCGCGCAAGCTTGGTTTTACTGCCAAGCGAACGATGGCCCTCGCGCAGGGATTATATGAAGGTCAAGATGTTGGCAATGGCGGGACGACCGGTTTGATCACGTACATGCGTACCGACTCAACCAACGTCTCTGCGCAAGCGCAGAACGAAGCGCGCCAATATATTAAGAATAAATATGGCGCGGACTTCATGCCTGCGGAAGCTCCGCAATATAAGACTCGCTCTGCCAATGCTCAGGAAGCTCACGAAGCCATTCGCCCAACGTCTGTGATGAGGGATCCTGAACAGATCAAAGAGTATCTCGAACCGGCGATGTACAAGCTGTACCGTTTGATCTGGCAGCGATTTGTTGCCTCTCAAATGGAAGCTGCGGTGTATGATACCTTGCAAGTGGAAGTCACCGGCAAGACGAAGGAACACGAATATCTGTTGCGGGCTTCGGGCTCAACAGTGAAGTTTGCTGGCTTTCTGGTCGTTTATGAAGAAGCCAAGAATGAGGATGTGAAATCGGAAGAAGATGACGAGAACGTCCGAATTCCGGCTGGAGTGGTAGAAGGGCAGAAGCAGGAATTGATCCGTTTGATTCCGGAGCAGCATTTCACGCAGCCACCTCCGCGTTATTCAGAGGCCTCCCTCGTGCAAGCACTCGAAGAAGATGGGATTGGTCGTCCTTCCACGTATGCGCCCACGCTTTCCACCATCCAGCAGCGTGGATATGTAGTGCGCGAGGAAAAACGCCTCATGCCAACGGATATTGGAATTCAGGTCAATGACTTAATGACGCAGTATTTCCCTGACATCGTTGACTATAAATTCACCGCGCGCATGGAGGAAGATCTCGATATGATCGCCTCGGGTCAAGCCGAATGGGTTGAAGTGATGCACGAGTTTTATCATCCGTTTGCGGAGGATATTAAGAAAGCTCAGGCGGAGATGCCGGTCATGAAAAGTGAACCGGAACCCATCGGCCGCAAATGCCCGGAAGATGGTGGTGAGCTTGTCATTCGGTATGGCCGCTTTGGAAAATTCATTTCGTGCTCGAACTTCCCAACCTGTCGCTATACGGAACCGTGGCTTGAAAAAATTGGGGTCCTGTGTCCGAAGGATGGCGGTGAACTGGTAGAACGGAAAACGCGCAAGGGCCGTACCTTTTTTGGCTGCGAAAATTATCCGAACTGCGATTTCACTTCCTGGAAACGACCGCTCAAACAGCCTTGCCCAAAGTGCGGTGGCCTTTTGGTCATTGCCAATAAACGTGAAGCTCAATGTACAAATTGTCAGGAAACCTTCCTCTTGGAAGATATTGTTCCTGAAACTGTTGAATAGCAATCCCGCGCAGGGGATGCCATGGCATCCCCTGCGCGGGATTTTCCAAAATAAAGTAAGCAAATAGGAGACACCATGCATTTTGCACCCCTTCCATATCTTGACCCGGGTTCAGGAAGTTTCCTGATCCAATTGTTGATTGCCACCTTGCTGGGTCTCGGCGTTGCTATACGTGCTTCTTGGGGAACGATCAGTAAATGGTTTGGAATCAAGCCCAAAGCTAAAACTGACGAAGAAGATGACGAACCAGAATCAAAATAGTGGACAAGCGCAGCACGCCGCAGAGCGGCAGCGCGGACAAGCGGAGCAGTCCCGTGGACAACTTTCCGCTTCTTTTCGGGATCCGAGCGGTTTCTTGTTCTCGCGCGGCGGAGTCCTCTACCGACAGGTCAACCGCAAATACGAGCAGGAATACGCGAAGCTCATGGAATCCGGTTTGTATGAGAAATTGGTCAAAGCTGGCTTGTTGGTTCAGCACGTGGAAACGGATGAGGTTCCGGCTGAGTCCGAACTAGCTTACAAAATCATCCAGCCGGAGCGCGTCCCATTTATTTCTTATCCCTATGAATGGTCGTTCGGGCAGTTGAAAGATGCCGCGCTGGCGACGTTATCCATTCAGCGCCGCGCCTTGAAAGTAGGCATGTCGTTGAAGGATGCGAGCGCGTACAACATTCAGTTTGTGCGCGGCAAGCCAATGTTGATCGATACGCTTTCTTTCGAAATTTACAAAGAAGGACAACCCTGGGTGGCATATCGTCAGTTTTGCCAGCATTTTCTTGCCCCGCTGTCTTTGATGGCTTTGAAAGATGTTCGCTTGAATCAGCTATTACGGGTGTATATCGACGGTGTACCGCTTGATCTTGCAAGTAGCTTGCTGCCTTCCAAGACCCGCCTCAATTTTGGTCTCTTGACTAATATCCATTTGCACGCTGGTGCACAGAAAAGATACTCAGGTGCGGAGGTGAAATCGCGGGCGGGGACGATGAGCAAGCAGGCGATGATCGGCTTGATCGATGGCCTCGATTCTGCTGTCCGAAAATTAGACTGGAAACCGGGCGGCACAGAATGGGGAAATTATTACGATATTACGAATTATTCGGATGCGGCGTTCGAACATAAGAAGCAATTGGTTGGCGAATGGTCTGCGAAGATGAAACCAGCGCTTGTGTGGGATCTGGGCGCGAACAATGGAGTCTTTAGTCGTGCAGCAAGCGGGGGAGGCGCTTATGTAGTTTCTTCTGATATCGACCCGGCGGCGGTGGAACAGAACTATCGCCAAGTCAAAGAAGAGAAGACAGAGAATATTTTGCCTCTTTTGCTCGACCTAACGAATCCCAGTCCCTCCATCGGGTGGGCGAATGAGGAACGCGATGCCTTTGCTGCCCGCGGTCCGGCTGACATGGTCCTGGCGTTGGCGCTGATCCATCACTTGGCGATCTCCAATAATGTGCCATTGCCTCAAGTGGCTGATTTCTTCGCAAAAATAGCAAAGTGGTTAGTGATCGAGTTTGTGCCCAAATCGGATAGTCAGGTGCAAAAGTTGCTAGTATCCAGAGAAGACATTTTCCCAAGCTACACGCGCGAGGGCTTCGAAGCCGCGTTCAAACAGAAATTCAAAATCTGTGAAGCGGTGAATGTTCGTGAATCAGAGCGTATGTTGTATCTTATGGAACGTCTTTAAGTACCCTGCTCCTTACGCAGTCTACCTTTGGCGCCTACGGCAGGCAGCGCAAAATTTCGAATGAAACGCCGCCGGGGACGGCGGCTAGAGCACGAAAGTAAAATCTTGCGGAAAGCTTTTCAAGCTCAAGTACCTTCGAGAGGTTGTATTGTTGATGGGATGGTATATAATTGAAATGCAGAGTACCGCACGCATGTCTTGCATGCGAACTAAACTGTTTTTTGCTGTATATTTCCAATAGGTTTAGTAATTTAAATAGGCGGTAGAACTCCTCAAAAAAAGGAATAAACCATGGAAGCAGTGACTGCGATCTCAAAGAATCTTCTCAAAAATACGGCAGTGGCAATTGGAGTGGGCGTGGTCTTGGGCTTGCTGATCGGCCTACTCTTTGGCTGGGTGATTTGGCCCGTCCAATGGACGAATGGCACTCCGGAAGTCCTGCGCGCCGATCTCCAGGAAGATTATATGCGAATGGCAATCGACTCATTTGCTCGTACAGGCAATCTCGATGATGCTGTTCGTCGCTGGGATGATTTAGGGGAAGCCGCAGGACCTACGCTTACCCGCCTTCAGGCCACACCCGGCAGTGTAGATCCAGCTGCGCTTCAGCAATATGTCAATGTGATCCAAGCCGCGAAGGGGCAGATCCCAACAACTCCTCCTGCTGCGGGAGCGTCTGGACTTAGCTCGCTTGTTATTCTTGTCTCCTTAGTGGTACTGGTTTTGGTTGCGGTGGGCACGATCTATCTATTACGCCTGCTTCGCAAGGGCTCAGGCACAGTCACACCGGTCATGCAGGCCAATGAGATCAGCCGTCAAGTCGAGCGGACTGATTTTCAATCTCTTGGGCTTGCTCAGCCGATCACCCAAACCATGACCACTTATGTTTTGGGTGATGACCTTTATGATGAATCATTCAGCATCGATACGGGCGGCGGCGAATTCCTCGGTGAATATGGCGTTGGCGTTTCAGAAACGATCGGGGTGGGCGAGCCGAAAAAAGTCGCGGCGCTCGAGATCTGGCTCTTCGACAAGAACGATATCAAGACTGCGACCAAAGTTTTGATGTCCGAACATGCCTACAATGATCCCAACATCCGTGCCCGGCTCGAGCCAAAAGGCGAATTGGTGGTTGTGAAGCCACAGGAACAAGTTTTGTTGGAGACTGCCACCCTTCAATTATTGGCAACTGTCGTGGATATGGAATATGGGACGGGTGCCATGCCTCAGAAGAGTTATTTCGAACGCATCACTCTAGAACTGGCGGTCTGGCCGCGCAGTGGAGAGTAAACCCAAACTGAATCAAAAGAGACCGGTTGTAACGGTCTCTTTTTGGTTACTTATTACACACCGTCCCGACACTTGCGCCTGCGCGCAGTGCAGGTGAGGTTTGGAATGGCAAAGCAATGTTTACTACCGAAAACCTTCGGGACGTTTTATTATTCAATCTTCAAGATTTTGAATTTGAGCTTGCCGCCCGGTGTCTCCGCTTCCACTACGTCTCCAACTCTGTGATCCAGCAGTGCCTTTCCAATCGGAGATTCATTTGAGATCTTGCCGTTACGCGGGTCGGCTTCTTTTGCTCCAACCATGTAATAGGTTTCGGGGTCAAAGTCAGCTTCTTGAACCGTAACCGTGGAACCAACGGTTACCACGTCACTGTGGCTTTTTTCAATAATGACCGCGTTACGAAGCACCGCTTCGAGCTCCTGAATGCGGCCCTCCAGAAATGCCTGATCTTCCTTGGCTTTGTGATAGTCCGCGTTTTCAGAAAGGTCGCCCATTTGAATGGCAGAGCGCAGACGCTTGGACAGCTCTTCCCGGCGCGGACCGGTAAGCTCCGTCAACTCTGCTTTAAGTTTGGCTGCACCTTCTGGTGTTAAATAGGTTTGATTCATCCTGACCTCACTTTCTCTAAGGTTTCTCCAACGGGTTAAATAATCTCTGGTATTCTTCAATCGCATAACGATCTGTCATGCCAGCAGTGTAATCACAAATGGTACGTTCCAGACCGCGTTTCTCGATGCTGGCTTGGGTGGTGTCTGGCAGC
>DASWEH010000225.1:0-7930 GCA_036394895.1 Anaerolineales bacterium | reverse complement strand
CGATGGATTTGCAGAGAAACTGGAAGAACTCCAGCGGTGTTTTGTAGTTGCCTGCCATGGCAATGATGACATCCAGTAGCCCTTCATCGCTCGCCTGATCCAGGTCGTCTGTTATTCTGGATTGCTCCCGGTAGAACTCCGCCAGGCCGAAGTCTGTTTTCAGCGTCTGCATACAGTCCGCCGCGGACTGCGAAGCGTCCCCGTGGGACTGCGTAGCGTCCCCGAGACGTGCCGTCAGAGAGACGCGCTCGATCTGGTTGATGAAGTCCAGGAGCTTTTGGCGCTCCCATTCCCGCAAGGTCGTGATCTGGGGCAGCCGCCAGAACGAGGTCCACTTCTTCGCTTGTGCGATCAATTGATTGGTGAAATACCGGTTCGGGCGCTTGAGGATGCGCTCGAAGTCCGAAGCTTTGGCTTCCTCCGGAAACAGGATTACCTGCAGGTAGGAATACACATCCAATCCCACGGGGGATTGGAAGAGCTGCTGCGTCGCGGCGGGGGAGTGAGGGATACCCAGAGCATCGAGCATCAGCGCGACCGGGAACTGGCAGGCATTGTAGCGGTACAGGACAGCGTAGTCTCTCCAGTTCCGCTTGTTTTGTTTCTTATGCTCCGCCAGCCAGTTCGCCGCGAACGTTGCCTGTTCGAGCAGGGAGTCGCCGCCCACGACCTCGAACCGGCCCGGCTGCGCATCCCGCCTCGGCTGGATATCCTTGGATACCCGGTCTCGGTTGTGGCGGATCAGCCAGTTGGCGTGCCGGACGATCATGCGGCTCGAGCGGTAATTCGTGTTGAGCACACGGCTGGATGCGACCGGGAACCTTTTCTCGAATTCGACAATGTGCTTTACATCCGCGCCTCGAAACCCGTAGATCATCTGGTCATCGTCGCCGACCGCAAAGATGTTGTTTTCAGGCAGGGCAATGATCTGCAGCAGGAGCAGCTGGGCTTCGTTCAGATCCTGGAACTCGTCCACCAGCACGAACTCGAAGCGCGACTGATATGTGCGGCGCAGCGAGCTGTTTTCCAGAAGCAGGCGGACCGCCAGGTAGATCATATCGTCGAAATCCATGAAGCTGGCGCTCATCTGCTTCTCGAAGTAGGAATGGAAGATCGGCTCGAGTGGATAGAGCTTATCCCCATATTCGACAGTGACGGTGGAAAGCGCCGGCAGTTCCATCTTGGCCCGGCGCAAACCATCCAGGAATGCATCCAGCGGGTCTTGATTGCGCAAGGCAGGTAGCCCAGTGTGCTCCTGGATGGCGGACCGCATGAGCGCTTTGGCGGTCTTCTTCTGCGTAGAGCCACCAAACGTCCAGCCCGAGCCCTCCCGGACGATCTCGTAGCCAAAGGAATGAAAGGTGCGGACCTCCACACCCTCGACGCCGCGGCGCTCGAGGCGGTCCTGCATTTCATCCCTGGCTTTTTTGTTGAACGCCAGTGCCAGGATCCTTTCGGCTGCGATCCCCTGATTGAGCAGGTGCAGGATGCGGTTCACGAGGGTCTTGGTCTTGCCGGAACCCGCCGGAGCCAGGACACGGATCGGTCCGCTGACCGAGGCAACAGCCTCTCGCTGGCTTGGATCCAGATCGTCATCCATCTCGTGCGCGGGCAGGGTCCTGTAGTGGACCGCTTCCTGAACGGTCCGGATGCATTTGTCCACATCGCCCTCGATCTCCGAGGCGGAAAACCTGCAGACCGGATATCCTGCCAGCGCAAGGCCCCGCGGAGCGTCCCGCTCCGAGTCTTTGGGTGGCTCACGATAGGCTTTGCTCTCGCACTCCACGATCACCTGGCTGCCTTGCACACCCACCGGGACCAGAAAATCCACCGTTTGGCGACCCAGGCGCACCTGCGGCTGGTAGGATAGCCCGTGCGCCTCCAGCCCTGCCCGCATTTTTTCTTCGATCGGAGTGAAAAGGATCGGCTGCCTCCCGGGGGCCAGGAGCTCGGGCGCGGCGACCTGGGTATTGGAGCGCTCCAGGAGGGTCAGTACCTGCTCTGCCAGCAGCGCTCGGATCACCCGGGCAAAGTCCCTGTGGAGATCCTCGCCCTTCATTGGCTGGGACTCATAGGTCGCGCGGCCCAGCCAGGAGAAAAAGCAGATCGGGATGCGCCGGAACCAGAGAGGGAAGACGATTCGATCCGCGATCACCGCTGCCCGCTCCATGAATTCAGCGTAGGATAGGTCCTGGACCAGGATGACAAATGGCGATGCTGGAATATCCCCCGCTCCGGTTTGAACGGAAGAAAGGTGGATCGTGAACGGCGCCATGCCTCTCCGCTCGCATTGTTCCGAAAAGTCCGCCACACAGGGGGCATCCGCCTGGAACAGGGAGAAGCCTCTTCCTTTGCGCAGGCAGGTATCCAGCCTGTCGAAGAAAAAATCAAAGTTCCGGGTTACAGGATTTATTCCGGGTAAAGGTCGCTGCAAATCACTCAACTCCTTCATGTCAGACGAGCTACAGGTCCCAGCTATTCAGCAGGTCTCTCAGCGCCAGCAGTTCCTCCCTTGATAGGGTGACGCCTTTTCCCATCTTCTCGTGACCGGGGGACCAATCACGGATGTCATACTTCGGGGCGCGCCCATTCCAGCTGATCAGGTTGAGCTCCTTGGTCCAGCCGGAGCCACCTTGCGATAACACGCCGATCTGCATGACGATCTCATAATTGATTTCATCCATAGCGCAAGCCTCCTTCTACGAACAGGACTACAGAGTGCCGCACGCCTGTCAAGCATGCGTTGCCTGACTTCATATTTGGATTTCAACCTGCAAATCGATGCAAAAAGTTTACTGATTATAATGGGGCAAGCGGTAAGTCTGCATGATAGCACGGATTAGGCTTTCGATGTCGTACATCACACTACGAACATAGAGCAGGAGCTTTATGCACCCCTTAGGACCTGATTGTGCACTTGTGTACCTGGGACGGTGGGTTTAGGCTTAAGCAGTATAGGACCAAACCGTGTCTGAATTGTTGAAAGCGCCTTGCTGCGTGACAGGCTGTTCCCGCTTGGGCTTTCTCTAGGTAATGTCAGACCGGTGTTTGAACCGCTAAGACCGCGAAGCACGCAAAGAAAAAACCTCTTAAGCCTTCGTGCTCTTGGCGTGCTTCGCGGTTCGTTGTTCTTAAGTCCGTCTATGTCTCGACTTTGAGAAGGCCCGGCTGTTCCCGCTTTACTGTCCGTTGTCGTTCGGGTACATCGTCGCGATACCAGTCGTCGATCGGGGACCACATCCGGCAGCGCGGATTGCGCAGCATCCCTGTGGGATTGCGAAGCATCCCGGTGGGACTGCGTAGCGTCCCTGTGGGACATTGGGTATCGTGCCACATCTTTGAACAACGCGGACAGATGCCGTGCGTTGCAAAAGTGTGGCACGCGTAACACATGTGGCATACTTATGCCACAACCAGGATGGCAGCGCCACAGCAGGTTCGGCGTCGGGCGGAAGTCACATTTTGGACAGGCAATTTTCATTTCACAGACCTCCTGCTACTGGACAACGCAAATAATACCCTAACCTTCTTGACAATTTCATACTTGATATCAGCCACAGGGTTTCTTCTTATCCAGACCTGTCAGGTCTTCACGTTTAATCTTCATCCTCAAGAACTTCCAAAGGTTGAATCTCTTGATGGATTCTCACAAAGTCTTCCTTGCTGCCAAATAACTTAATTGCCCGGTTCCTTTCTAAATGAGTTGATACATCTGAAATGAGTTCGTGATACGACGAATAATTCCAATCACGGAAGTCCTCTGAAAAATGATGCTTCTGCGGATTTTGGTGGATATAGACAATCAGCCGCATAAGATAGGATGTACTATCTACCGGAATTCTCTTGAAGGGACGCTGGAATAAGGCGCCAGTTCTTTGTGTGGCAATGTTGACGCCACGCGCATAGGCATTGAAAAAGTTTGAGAAATATTGACTGGGATGTTTAAGACCTGACAGGTCTTCTCTATTTTTTATATAAACCACGACATGGAAATGATTTCGCAGAAGACAATATGCCCATGTTTCCGCGATGGGATTGATGTGCTTCCACCACAATTCCAGGAAGTAGGCATAGTTCCGTTCTTGGAAGAATATATTCTCACGATTGTTGCCGCGATTATAAAGATAATAGAAGGTTCCATATGTGAAGGGTGGGATATCAGTAGTCATAATCGATTTTATTAGACCTGATAGGTCTCTTTCTTCAGGGAATATATTTTCAGGATTGTTACCAGACCTGACAGGTCTTTTAGCGAGTCTGATGGGTTTGAACCTTTGCCCGCCCGAGCGCCAGAGCCAATCGAGTCATTGGTGAGACCTGTCAGGTCTTTTGATAATTCTAGATTGCAGTTACGTTACGCATGCAGTTTGCGTGCCACATGCCAAACCCAGTATGGAAAATCTTAATCTGCTTTGCAAACGGCAAATTCCTAATTTTATCGAGTTCAAACAGGCGGCTGTTCTGGTTGTAATCCACCAGCACTAGGATAAATTGAAAATCGTTTATATCTCTGGAAAACGTAAGTGTTTGCATGGCGTTCAGACGATCTGACGGTTGATCGTATAGTTTCAATGCCAGCTTCTGCTTGAAAACTCCTTCCATTTCTTCTGCAATACACGCCGCTTTATTCTTGATAGGCTCGTAATATCTTGCAAGCTGTTCATGGACAAGCTGAAGATCTTGATTGAGCGCGAATTTGATTTCCATCAGGCAAACCGACGCTTCCCGATTCTGCTGGCGACCACGCATTCCCCAATGAACACCGGTCAGGTCAAACCGCCCTTCCTTGACTGTATACTGCCTGTCAACAATGAAATACTCTGTATTATTGTGCGGCTCGAAGTTATTGGCACGGATGATCATCTGCTCATATTCAAGCTCAAGTGAGCGCTGACCGTACTTGCTAATATTCTCTTTGATGCGTGGTATGTGTTCTATAAATTGAGGAACGTTATTCTTCGTAAAATCAAGCGATTGCGCGATGCCCTCT
The DNA here is from genome assembly GCA_036394895.1 of Anaerolineales bacterium. Lineage (GTDB taxonomy): Bacteria > Chloroflexota > Anaerolineae > Anaerolineales > Villigracilaceae > Defluviilinea. The sequence goes on along the minus strand of DASWEH010000225.1, from coordinate 2,940 downwards.
AAAAACTTCTTACGGATGTCAGCTTTATAGTAGCGAAGAGAGCCTGCCTCAGTTAATTTCAGAAGAGAATTTCCCTTGTAGTAGATATTGATATATGAATCTCGAATTTCGAGATTCAAGTCATGATCATGCCGGACATAGTCGGTGATCTCGGAAAGAAAACCTGATTTCAGGCAGTTGAGAAATGTTGGAGATAATTTGCGCATGACGATTGCCTTTCAGAGAGAGTCCATCCCGTCCTCGCGCGAAACGCACGTTTTCACAAGATGCGGGGCTGCGACGGGAAATAGGTGAGCATCTCGGCTAGGTTGTGTGTAGAGCCCGAACCAAGAATTTTTACTTCATGTCCACCTGCGGTGGATCTTGATCATAAATCAAGACATTTTGTCCTTCTGAAGGTTACCGCTTTAGGGATGTGCTTACATATTTGTAACTTTATTGTCAAATTTTGACTAACATTCCCCAAATCAGACAATAAATATTTTGGAGGTCAACCCAATGTTCATTCGTCGAATTTGGGGGACTGCGCAGCATACCCTGCGCAGCGTCCCTGTCTTGATATCAGGCATGGTTCAGTTCTCCTTGCATGAATGAGCATCGGTGTCCATTGAAAAGATTATACAATCTGCATGTCTTCTGCTTACAGAGTATCGCATAATTTACTAAACCAAACTTGTGTTATTCACTCGTAATTTTTGCCAAAAAGTTTAGTAATTTATCCACAGGACTACTTCGCTTGTGAGACAAGCGATAGTGACTACTGACTACTGTCTACGCCTATTGGCGTACAAAACGGACCCACTTCTCCTTAAGATCGACAATTTCCACCATCCAGCCTGCCTTTTCAAAAAAACTTCAGACCAAAAACTCAGTGTGCGGTTTCTGCGATCACCACCTGGTCACGGCCTTCCTGTTTGGCGCGGTAGAGAGCGGCGTCAGCAGCCCGCAGAACATTTTCGATGGTGCGACCATGCAGGGGATAGAGGGCAACACCCACGGACAAAGTGATCCCTGCATACGACTGACCGCCGTCCTCGATGCGCAGTTCTCTTGCTTCCAGCCGCAGTTGCTCGGCGCGGTTTCGGGCCGCCTCCAGAAAGACATCTGGCATGATTAATATGAACTCTTCCCCTCCATAACGACATGCCGTATCCTCACCGCGGATATGGCTTTGTAAGAATTTACCAAGTTCACGCAGGATCTGATCGCCTGCCGCGTGACCATGGACATCGTTGAAATTCTTGAAGTGATCAATATCGATCATAATGATTCCGAGTGGATGCAAGTGACGCGTCACGCGGCTGAGATGTTGTTTCAGCGCCTCCTCCATATAACGGCGGTTGTACAATCCGGTGACTGGATCGCGAATGGATTGCTCGCGCAGGACCGCCCGCAGGTTCAAATTGGATAATGCCATGCCAGTCTGTTCGACGACCGTGTAGGCTAATTGGAATTTGGCGGCCTCCAAATTCTCCTTGTGCTGGGATCGGACATGTAAAATGCCCAGGATTTCACCCTGGATTTGTACTGGCAGGCAATAGGAAACAGCTGGCAAAGGTTCCGAGAGGTGAAGACACTGCAGTCCGGATTGATCCTCACTGAGTGGATGAGTTCGGCCCTGCCGCAACCCCCAACAATCGTTGGGGGCAAACATTTGTTCGACGGCCGGCAGATCTCCCCACGAAGCCACAGCGCTGACCGATGTGCGCGAGGTATTCAACAGGTACAGTGCGCCTGTGGTCTGAGGGAACAATTGATTCGATAGATCAGCAACAATTTGATACGCTTCCTCTACCGTTTGGCAGGCTTGCAGCAAACGGCTCATTTCATTCAGTAGAACAATCTCACTGTTGCGGAGTTGAAGTTCATTGAGAACTTGCCTCATTTGTTCATTGGCTTGCCGGAGTGTCGATTCCATGTACTTTCGCTCGGTGATATCCAGCATGGCGCCGATCATGCGATACGGCTTGCCGGTGTCATTTCGGAGGATGTAGCCGCGATCTATAATATCGGCGTAGGTCCCGTCTTTTCGCTGAAAGCGGTATTCTTTCGACCAGAATTCCATGCCGCCTTCCAGGGCCTTATCAATCACGCGATTCACCTTATCCCGGTCGTCCGGGTGAATACGCTCAAGACGCCATTCAGGATCTGGCGGGGCAGTTTCAGATGAATAGTGAAAAACCTTCTGAAGCCCTTCGCCCCACCATATTTGATTTGTCTGCAGATCCCAATCCCACATCGCATCCTTGGTTGCCCAGGCCATTAACTTGAAACGTTCTTCGCTCTGGCGCAAGGCCTCTTCCGCCTCCTTCTGTGCAGTGATATCGAGCATCACGCCCTGCCACACAGAGGGTCTTTCCCCCTCATTTTTTATAAGGACCGCTTCATCGCGCACCCAGACAATGTGCCCATCTTTGGCAATGTAACGATAATCACAGGCAAATCGTCCGCGAGCCTCCGATTCATCCAATTCCCTCCACATGCGTTCACTATCTTCAGGGTGGACGATGTCAGTGCATAAATCTGGTTTGGTAATCCAATCTTTGGGCGAGTAGCCAAGCATGTCCTGGACCTGCGAGCTGATGTAAATCGTATTGCGAGATTTATCCGCCAGGTCCACATAGACGACAGCCGGTATGTACTCCACAAGCGTGCGGTATTTGGTCTCCGCCTCCCGTAAGGCCTTTTCGGACTGCCGACGCTCAGTGATATCGCTAATGCCAACGAACACTTTCGCCCATGTCTGTTCATAGCCGGGCGCGACCGTCAAGCGTAGAAATACAATCCGTCTGTCGCCGCGCAGCGTGTAATTGATGGTCTCGTTCTCAAAAGAAGTATCGCCACGCGCAAGCGCCAGCAATTCCTCCTTGAACGGGATCAATGATTCAGGACCCAGAACCTTTGCTAAATCCGCCAATAGTTGTGCCTTGCTCTCAGCCT
>DASWEH010000224.1:0-1927 GCA_036394895.1 Anaerolineales bacterium | reverse complement strand
GGGAATCGAACGGTTTATGCGCAATGGGAAGACGCAGGACCCTTCCGCACCGATTATTGGCAATATGTATTTGGCAACCAACGTCCGAACCCCAATCTGAACAAAGGCGCGGGTCTCGATGTCTCTCCCGCTGTGCGTGACTATCTCGGATTAAACGAGACGGATGTGACCGACTGGCGCTTTGTTGAGTTTAGCGAAGTACCGCGCGGGCCGTGGTCGATGCTTGGAGAAAACAACACATTTGTGATTAGCGATCGCAAAACAGGCAGCGAATTGGCCCAGGCGTCAAAGCCCGCTGAAGACCGTGCGATTGCGCCATAAGCCGACAAATGGAAAAACCTGCGTCGTTATCTGCATCAGCAGCCACGCGATGACCGCGTAAGCAATCCGTCCGCTTTAGAAACTTGCGCCGCTTCAACTCGGCCCAAAGCTCGTACTTGGTGGCACAACAAACGATTCAAAGTCATCTGGCTCGTACCCAGTCCGTGCTGCGATTTGAAACGGATAGCGGGAATGCGTACGACATCTGACACGAAATCAATTCATCCGTTTCTGTCCTCGGGCTGTAATGCTTTAATCGCATCACATCCCCGCACCTGATCGAGCAATCTCTTTTTCGGCTTGCCGGCCACCGGGTCTGGCAATAGAACGGGGTCAATGCTCAGATTTTATCGGACTCTCCCCAGGCAAGCAAGTGGATTGGACGCAATAATTCCGTAAAATATTACGGAAAAATTCCATCCATATCCCCAATTTGAGAGGAGATATCCATGCTTGAAACAACACCTGTAGGTTTAGACGAAATCATTGATACGTTTGGACATCTTGATACCCCAAATTTCGAGGCAAGATACATTGAGGCATTCACCTTGCCATACCCGTTGTTTTACGAAGGTGAAAAGGTAACACGAGCCCGGTGTCACTACCTGATCGTGGAGAATTTCCAGAAGGCCTTTGAAGATATCAAAGCAGCAAGCTTACAAGATCAGGTCCAAAACTACGGTGGTATTTATGCTGTACGCGCGATTAGAGGAAAGAGCACACATCCATCCACTCACTCATGGGGTATCGCTATAGACTTGGAGCCAGAAAAATATACACTGGGAAGCTCTCAGCGCTTTTCTGATGCAGTAGTGCAAATATTCCAGAACGCTGGTTTCTTTTATGGTGGTGACTTCAAAGGCAGAAAGGATCCTATGCACTTTCAGTTCTGTGAAGGTTACTAGCTTGCAGCCCGCTGGCATGGGATAATGTTTCCATTTCAGGTAAAAGAACATCTCCACACAGTCGATTCAAAGTCACTCGCTACTGACCGCGTTCATTCGACGAAAGGCTAACGGTAGGCGCCCAAGCCGATTTGACTCCTCCCGCTTCGCAATATCTTCTCCGCTTAAATCAGGACATCTTAAATATCCCGAATATTATGATCCAATTCTCACGTCTTCGTTCGCTTTTCCTTTCCGCTTTGTTCGCACTTCCCGTCGTGGCGGAACCGCTCCTACTCGGCACTCTGTGGGCGGCGGAAGAGAAAAAAATAGAGTTCCCTGCTGCCAGCCAGCGTTCGGTGGTGAAACAGCGTGTCGGGTTGACCGATGTCGAGGTGGATTATTCGCGCCCGAACAAGAACGATCGCGAGATCTTCGGCGGCCTGGTACCTTACGGTAAGCTCTGGCGCACGGGCGCCAACGCGGTCACCAAAATTAAGTTTAGCGACGCGGTCACGCTCGGCGGCAAAGAGATCCCGGCCGGTGAGTACGCACTCTTCACGATTCCGACAGCGAACGAGTGGACCATCATCGTCTCCAAGGACGCGAAGGTGCAGAGCACAGCCGATTATAAGCAGGAGAACGATGCTGCGCGTCTCACGGCGATGCCGGAACCCCTTCCGGTCGCGATTGAGACGTTCACCATCGCGCTAAATGATGTG
>DASWEH010000223.1:0-3293 GCA_036394895.1 Anaerolineales bacterium | reverse complement strand
CCCTTTGCACCCACTTCCAGATTCACCTTATCCGTTTCCAATTCGAGCAGGACATCCCCGGTGTTGACAAAGTCACCTTCCTTCTTGAGCCAGCGAGAGACCGTGGCTTCGAGCACCGACTCTCCTAATTCCGGAACTGTTATTTCTATGGTCATAATTACCTCTTGTTTCAAAAATCGTCCCGCAGGCTATATGTTTATTCAGGCCCGTTTTTCAGTCCAAACCTGCGGGACGGTGCCTGAAGTCAATTAACCTTGCTCTTTGACCACACTGGTCGTCTGTGCCTGCTTGTCAAAATCAAAGGCTTGTTCGATCAACGATTGCTGATTGATTCGATACAACGTGGAAGATCCTTCTGCCGGACTGGAACTCTCGGGTCTACCCACGTAATGTAAAGTGAGGCGATCCTCTACCAGAGTACGCAAATGTGGGCGTACATAATTCCAGGCACCCATATTGAGCGGCTCTTCCTGGACCCAGATCAGGCGTTCCAGGTTAGGATAGTCAGACAAGATTCCTTCCAGCTCTTTGCGCGGGAATGGATAAAGCTGTTCAACCCGCACGATCGCGTCGTCAGGGTTTTCTTTGCGCAGGTCGCTCGTTACGAGATCGATATAGATGCGTCCGCTGCACAAGGTCAGGTTCTTCACATCCGTTTTTTTGCCCGGCAGAGTTTGATCATCGATCACACGCTGCCAACTGCCGGTTGTGAAATCGTGTGGGGAGGAAGCGGTCAAAGGATGGCGCAACAACCCTTTTGGTGTAAAGATGATCATTGGCAACGGGTCGGTCTTCAGCAGCAACGCCTGTCGTCGCAACAAATGAAAATACTGTGCGGCGGTGGACGGATAGGCAATACGGACATTGGTTTCTGCCGCCAGCCCCAGGAAACGCTCGATGCGCGCACTGGAATGATCAGGTCCCTGGCCTTCATTCCCGTGCGGCAACAACAAAACGAGAGAGGGAGTGAGTCCCCATTTTGCGCGCCCGGAAAGTAGGAACTCATCGATGACCGATTGGGCGTTGTTGACAAAGTCACCATATTGGGCTTCCCAAAGGACCAATCGTTCAGGCGCGATGACGTTATAGCCCACCTCAAAGCCGATCGCACCCGCTTCACTTAGCGGACTGTTGATCACTTCAAAGGAGGCGCTTGCCTGCGGAATCGTTTGCAGCGGCGTGTGACCTTGATTCGTTCGGGCATCGTAAAATACTGCATGACGATGGCTGAACGTCCCGCGGATGCTATCCTGTCCCGTGAGGCGGATGGGAATTCCATCCTCAAGAATGGTTGCGAACGCCAATTCTTCTGCCATAGCCCAATCAATTTTGGCATTCTCCGGTTTATCCAGTAACGTGCTTCGCCGTTCAACTGCCTTCACTAATTTGGGGTTGAGCAGAAAATCCTTCGGAAATTCCAATAGTGCCCGGTTCAAATCCCTGAGGCGCTTGATCGTCACAGCGGTTTTGACCTTCTGCGCCGCGCCGCGCGGTGGTGGTTTGGGCACCGGCTCCTCCAGCGCTTTGACAGGATCGAGTTGATCGTTGGCATCCTGCAACGTCTTTAAGTTTGTTTGCAATAATTCATTCGCTTCAGCTTGTTGAAGCGTACCTTCTTTTTCCAAGCGTTCTGCCCAAATCTGCCGGACGCGGGGATGTTCATCGATTTTTTTATACATCACCGGCTGTGTAAAGCGCGGCTCATCTCCCTCGTTGTGACCGTAACGCCGGTAGCCGATCAGGTTGATCATGAAATCCTTGTGGAATTTCTGCCGGTATGCAAACGCAGTACGCGCGGCCTCGATACACGCGACGGGATCATCGGCATTCACATGGATGACCGGAATTTCAAATCCTTCTGCCAGGTCACTGGCGAATCTGCTGCTGCGCGATTCACTTTCAGTCGCAGTAAACCCTAATTGATTGTTCGCGATAATATGCAACGTACCACTGATCCTGTATCCGGGTACGCGGGAAAAGTTGAACGTTTCTGCCACGATCCCTTCACCGGTAAACGAAGCGTCTCCATGGATCATAATGGGCAAGGATGCATTATGAAAATAACGTGGCGCACCGGGCACGTCTACTTTTGTGTTGGCAGCCCGCGCCATACCTGCGATCACCGGATCGATCATCTCCAGATGGCTGGGGTTGGCAGGCATATACATCAGCATATCCATTTTCTGATCTTTTGCAGGGGAGCGGTAGGCTCCTATATGGTATTTGACGTCGCCGGTCCAACCGAGTTCGTCCCACGTGGTGGCGCGTCCCTTTGGGTCCGCAAACTCTGCCAGGATCTGGCTATAGGGTTTCTGCAGAATATGTGCAAGCACATTGAGTCGTCCGCGGTGCGCCATGCCGATGATCGGGACACAAATATTTTGCAGGGATGCATTGGCGATGATCTCATCCAGCACGGGGATGAGCATATCCAAGCCTTCAATCGAGAAACGCGTTTTGCCGGGATAGAGGCGATTAAGGAATACCTCGAAGGCTTCCACTTGGGTTAGTCGCTCAAGCAACTTTTTTCCATCCACGGGTTGGGCGGGCGGGCGAAAGCGACCAGTCTCGGCGGCTTGGTAGAGCCAATCCCTTTCTTGAGGGATGCGGATGTGACCATAATCGTATCCAATCGTTCCGCAATAAATGGAACGCAGGACTTCGATCGCCTCATGCGCATTTCCTTTTGACTGACCATCGGGCAACTTGACTACATCCGCAGGTAAGTTGAATAAGTCTTCTTCTTTTAGATGATGAAACTCAGGGGTCAATAATGGATTACCCGTAGGGGTTGGCGCGTCTTCTAAGGGATTCACATTCGCGGAAAGATATCCATACACGCGAATTGCCTGGGCAAGGTTCGCCGCTCCAGTTAACGAGAGCAGATTTCCAGTAGCTGTCTTCGCAGTTGTGGGCTCGGCAGGAGCCCAGCCTTCGAAGAGTTTACGCGTCGCTTCATCCACAGCATTCGGGTCATTCCGGTACTGCTCATAAAGCTCAAGGATATATCCAAGATTGGGGCCATAAAATTCGTTTTCTAAAGGCATCTCAAGAATTCCTCACGTACCTGGTGAAAATGTCCCGAAGACGTCGCTGTGGCGACATTTTCCTTGAAAATCTCCTGTTGAGTCCTTCTCACCCTTCGGGACGGTGGGATGTCACTTTTTATAACGATGAAGCAATGGTGTTTGTTTTCAGCTTGATTCCACCCTGTTTTTGGAGTCAACGACTCCAGTCGTTGGGATTCTAAAGGCAAGAGTCCAAAGTCAGGAGACTTTGGACTCCCCTATTTA
>DASWEH010000222.1:0-2442 GCA_036394895.1 Anaerolineales bacterium | reverse complement strand
CCATCTCGACAACCATCCCGAAGAACTGGTTAGCATCCAAAACATAAATCACTGGATAGGTCCTTTCTGGGCGTTCCGCATAATGGAATGGAAGGGCGACGGAAATTAGATACTCTTGACCTACTGCCGAAGACTGAAGCGTTCGCACTTCGGTTGCTGGAATGGATGCAAGCGGTAGATTGGCCATTATTCTGCTCCTTTCAATGTATTATCCAATTACGTGACCTTGACTCAACGATGCCGCCCAACTATAGTTGTGCCAAATGGCAGGTAGTGAACTAGAATGATGTGGGAGCCTCCCACAGAAAGGAGACCTGCCAAATGAAACGACAAACGGAACGTGAACAAATTCATCGGTTGTCGGTGAAGACCCTCGATCAGGTATTCATGACACGTGCCTGTGAAGGGTTGGGCTGCTCAATGTTTGAAGCTCAGGCACTCACCGAACTGATCAAGGAAGTGTATTTTCCCTGGCTCCCTCAACCGGAAGCGATCCAGGCGGGGCAATTGGCAATGGTTACCGTCTCAGCCGATGAGCCCGGGCACAAGCCATTATCAAAGTGCAAAATGACGCCCGTCCTGCTCACATTATATGCTGGTGAGGAGGATCATGAGGATCGTCTTCGAAATGGCGTTGCGGCATTGCGCCAACATCAAATCGAGCGTATGGCCAACGAGGCTCTGGATCAAGGAGCCCTGCTCACAGGAGAAGATCTGGCCTTTCGCATCTTCAATTGTGGTTTGCGCACGATCAGTCGAGATCTAAAGGCACTGGCTGAAAAAGGTGTGATTGTGCCACTGCGCTCTCAACAAAAGGATGCCGGGCGAGCCCTGACGCATCGTGTGCAAGTGGTTGAACTGTATCTCAAGCGCCACACCTTTACCCAGATCCGCCAGCGGATGCGCCACTCGCTGCTCTCCATTGCGAACTACGTGATCACCTTTGCGCTGGTGGTAGCTCATACGCGCGACGGACATACGATCGACGAAATTGCTTTTCTGATGCAAATTTCTGCTGGGCTGGTGCGTCAATACCAGGAATTGTATGAGCGCTACAACCTCCCGGAATACCAGGAACGGATCGAGGAGATGATTGCCACGGTGAAGGCTCGAGGATTCCGTCCAAGCCAACTGGAGGTCGAAACATTGCCCACTGGGGTGCAAAAAAGGGGGCAACCAGCATGAAAACCAGGCAATCCGACCGCGAAACGCAGTATCGTCCCCAGGCTGGCAAGACATTGCGAGAAGCCATGCGGAATTTTATCCGTCGTGAATTTCCACGCCTGGGAGGTCCCTGGGTGATTGAGCTGTTTGTGGATAAGCTGCTCCAACTGGTGGATCGTTACCACATCGAGCGTGACAAACTCCAGCCAGGTCAGACCATTTGGCCTGCCGTTGCCATCGATGAGGCGCCTGGTTATCGCAAACCAATCTATGCCACACGTCAGGTACCGGTGGTACTCACTCTGGTGAATCAGGAAGACATTGCCGCCATGCGACAGGGTCGCCCGTGGACAGAGATCTTGCAGGGTGAGTTGGTGCGTGCCATGAAAGAGGCTCACGCTCAGGGTGGTTTGCTGACCAGCAGTGACCTGTCCGTGTTGTTTCATCATGGCCATAGCCGGGTGGCCGAGCTGATCCGACAATACGAAACCCAAACCGGTGAAGTCGTACCGCGTCGCGGCAACTTGCATGACATGGGACGAACGGTGACCCACAAACGCATTATTTGCCGCAAGGCTTTCCTCGAAGGAAAAACCACCGACGTGATCGCTCGCGAAACAAGTCACTCACCCGAAGCAGTGGACAACTATCTGCTTGACTTCGCCCGCATTTATTATGCCACCGTGCTGAAGGGTATGTCCGTTGAGGAGACCACCTTTGCGATCCAACGACCGCAGTCCCTGGTGGAAGAATATGTCAAGCTGCTTGTGGAGTTTGGCCTCAATAACCAGCGTCTTTTGGACCGCATCCAGATTCAGTTGGAAAAGTGCAACATGAGTATTTCCGAAAATGAAAGACGAGAACAGCTACCTTCAAGGGCTTGAACTGCTCCCATCTCCGTTTGGGGTAGAATGATTTTATCCTAACACCAGACGGGAAACAACATGCTTATTTGTTCTTCGTTAGGTTCACTATATGCCAAATGGCACAATCTTTTAATATTTTAGTACTTTTGACCTAATTCAACTTATATTGTTTCATCTCCGTCTAAGATAACATTGCTATAGTGGATTAATCATTGAGGCATAAAGATTTTCAAATATCCGATTATTAATAAGTCAGACAACTTGTACCCTCTTTAATGGTGTCAGGATGAAGGAACAAAGTGATTTAAAGTCTGAAGTCCGAAGTAGTCGTTGGGAAAAAATTCGCGCGCGGGGGAAAGCCAGCTTGCCTTTCTTAACTGGTATTTTTACTGCGTTGGTAATGCTGTTAATC
>DASWEH010000221.1:0-3067 GCA_036394895.1 Anaerolineales bacterium | reverse complement strand
ATAGACACTAGCAGCAAAAGGTTCCGCCGTGAGCGAATATCAATATTACGAATGGCAAACCCTTGAACGTCCGCTGACCGCGGCCGAGCAAATGGATGTGAACGGTCTTTCCAGCCATATTGACGTCACATCCACCCAGGCAATTGTCACCTACGAATGGGGCGACTTCAAACACGATCCCGTCCACGTGCTCGCAGAGTATTTCGATGCCCATATTTACATCGCGAATTGGGGCACGCGCCGGTTGGCGTTCCGTTTCCCGAAGGGATTGGTAAATGTGGGCGCCATTGAACGCTACTGCGATGAATATCATGCACACATCCAAACCATCGGCGATGTTCAAGTGCTGGAATTCGAAATGAACGAAGAAGAAGGTTTCGATGAGTGGATCGAGGAGCGCGGTCTGCTTTCCACACTGGCCCGTTTGCGAGATGATTTTGTGCAAGGCGATTACCGCGCTCTGTACCTTGCTTGGCTTAAGGCTATGAGTTTGGAGTCCGATAATTACGATGAAGACGAGGATGACCCTGAAAACTTTTTTAATGATCCCGAACCCCCTCTGCCTGCTGGATTGAAACAACTGACACCTCCACTGCACAGCTTTGCCAGCTTCTTTGAGATTGATCCGTTTCTGATCGCTGCCGCTTCTGAACGAAGCCCGAGCCTGTCTTCCGCGCAACAGGCGGACTTCGCCCCGTTGATTTCCCGCCTCACCCGCCAGGAATGTGACGAATTCCTTCTCAAAATCGTCAGCGGAGAGGCAGGAGCAATTATGGCATTGCGTAAAAAACTGCTTTCGTTTGAAAAATCCATGCCTAGGGTCGAAACCAATCTACGCACCTTTGGCGAATTACTCGAAACAGCCGAAAAATTACGTCAGGCTGAATCCCGTCGGCAGGCAGAAGAAAAACGTAAAAAGCATATCGCTGAAATGCAGGAATTGGCAAAACGTGAAGCGCAGACCTGGCAGGAAATAGAGAATCTTCTGCAGAGTGGCTACACTGCCAGAAACTACGATGATGCTACAGCCTTGTTGAGCAAACTTCAGCAGTTGTCCGAATTTCAGGGAACACAGATCGATTTCCATAGCCGCCTGCAGGCGTTGGCGGAACGATATAAGGGGCGCAGCGCGCTGATCGAGCGGTGGAAAAAGAAGGGCTGGTTGTAATTTCCATGCACCGCGCCGCTTTCCATAAAAAGGAGTCTCCATGTCCACCTCAAAGACAGTCTACCAAATCAAGGTGACGCTAATGGGCTCAAAGCCGCCGGTTTGGCGCAGATTCCTGGTTGCAGATACGACAACGCTGAATCGGCTGCACGACATTTTGCAGATCGTCATGGGATGGACCAACAGTCACCTGCACATGTTCACGATCAACGGGCAAATCTACGGTGACCCCGAAGACGATGAGTACGGAGATCTGGGAACCAAAAATGAGGCCCGCTTCAAACTAAATCAAGTTGCTGGGCGCGAGGGATCTAAATTTCGCTATGAATATGACTTTGGGGATAGTTGGGAACACGAGTTAATCCTGGAAAAAATCCTGCCGGCAGACCCTTCGACAGGCTCAGGGCGCATGCGCTATCCGCTTTGTGTCGCAGGCAAACGCGCTTGTCCGCCGGAGGATGTGGGCGGTGTATGGGGATATAAGAGGTTCTTGGAAGCGATGGCAGATCCGGAGAATCCCGAACACGACGAATACGTTCAATGGATCGGCGGAGAATTCGACCCTGAACACTTCGACCTGGATGAAGTGAATGATCGCCTGCGTCACCCGCGCAGAAGCAGGCAGGATGAAGGGGATTATTACCAGCCTCCACAATTGGAGGACCGCGTTCTTGAAAGAATAACTGCCTGGTCGCAGGGATTGGACAGGGAGCAAATTGCTTTGGTTGAGTCGCTGGCTATACGGCAAGATATGGTTACACTCCTGAAATACTTCAGAGAGAAGCATCCTATTGGCACGCAGTCCACGGGCAACCTGCAACTCAAAGCCGTGCGCGAAGTTTGCGCTCAATTTGTCAACCCGCCTGAACTCGACGAAAAAATTGACGACAAAGTTTATAAATTACGAAGCGAAGAGGATGTGTGGTGGTTGTTTTACCTTCACATGCTTGCCAACACTGGCAGCTTGGTGAGTGGTGGGCAATCACGCGTTTGGAAGTTAACACCAGTAGGCGAAGCCTTTCTGAATTTTCCCGTCCCGTTGCAACTTGGCATGATGCTTTCCATTTGGTGGCATCTGGAAGATTGGAGGATCGCCTTTCCAGTCTCTGGGCTTGAGCGTGGATTGCCGAGCGGTTTCAGAGATACCTCCCTAGCGCACCTCCTGCACTTACCAGTGGGAAAATCTATCCCCTTTTACCCATTTGCCGATCGTTTGGTTGAAGCGACAGGCCTGATCTGGCCGATCGCTGACCAGGTCTCTGCAAAACACATCTTGCGTTCAGTTGTTAATCGTCTCATCATTTCACCCCTGGTTGAATTTGGGATTCTGGAAAGTAAATATGGAACCGAAACCATTGCCGGTCATGAATTTTCCAAGCTCTCCAAAATCCGCCTGACCCCGTTTGGAAAAGGATTGCTGGAAACATTGTAACGCGACGTTCACGTCGCACAGCAACAGAATAACGATATAAATATCGTGGTATGAGGAGGCGATACCATGGATTTGAAAGTTTTCATCACCACAAGAGAATCTGTTTGTAGTGAATGCGGGGAAGAACTGGGACGCCATGCCTGGATCACGCTAGTTGAAGGCAAAGGCGCTCTTTGTCTCTCGTGTGCAGATATGGATCAGCTCATCTTTCTACCATCGGGCGATGCAGCGCTGACTCGACGGGCGGGCAAGTACTCAACACTCTCTGCAGTTGTCTTGAAATGGAGCCGCGCTCGCAAACGCTACGAACGGCAGGGATTGCTGGTGGAAGAAGCCGCGCTGCAGCGCGCCGAGCAGGAATGCTTGAACGATCAGGATGCGCGTGCCCGCCATCGGGAGCGTGAAGCTGAGCGACGCGCGGAACTGGATCAGGAATACGTGTTACGCTTTGCAAAACGAGTCAAAGA
>DASWEH010000220.1:0-11633 GCA_036394895.1 Anaerolineales bacterium | reverse complement strand
ACCGCCGAAATTACATTTACGATCCCCATCAAAGCCACCAGGATGGCGGCAAACTGTACGCCCCAGATTTCGGTCAACGTACGCTGGTTGGAACCAAACAATTGCATTCGTTGGACCGCAAAAAAGCCAACAGCCATCGGGATCCAGAAGGTGAGCCCTCGAAACGCCAGTGCAACGGTGGTAGCCACGGCGCCACTGATGCCCAAGGAAGTAAAGACCAACGCCATGGCACCCTCAACCACACCAATTCCCTGGGGCGTAATCGATACAATCCAAAACAGCACCCCAACCGCGTAGCCTGCCACCAACACACCCAAACTGACTGGCTGATTAAAGGCGCGAAACAGAAGATACAACGTTACGATATCCAGCAAGTGGGCGAGAAGCGCCACTCCAAACGTTCGCATCAGACGCGACGGGTGGCCGGTTACTGCATTCGAAGCATGAGAAAACTCTGCAGCATTTTTCTGAGCCCAGTCTTCTGCCAGGAATGGCGGGCGCCGAATTTTCTGTGCGACTCGATTGGCGGTGTGTTGCGCAACATCAAAAACTGGATACAGCCAGGCAGGCCTCCAAATCCCCAATAACAGGATACCACTCAACCCAATGGTCATTCCTAACAGTAGAAGCGACGCGACAACTTCGTAGGCTTTCAAATCATGTTCATAAAACAGAAAAATCAATCCAGGCACAAGCATAAACGTGAAGGCGGCAAAATCTGCAATGAGTTGCAGAAACACCCCCGTCGCCACTCGTGCCGCGGGCTTGCCTTGACGCGCAAAGGTCTGAGTAAAGAGGGCTGTGCTACCTGCAATACTCACCGGGACGACCATGTTCACGAAAAGCGATCCCAGCGTGATGGGGAGCAAATCCCTCGTCCGGGTCCGAATATCTAGAGCTTCAAAAGCAGCTTGAAACGAAGCGGTGTAGGCAATGAAATAAAACGCTTGGAAAAAGAAGGCAGCCAGGATCCAACTCCACTGTCCCTGCTGAAGAGTGTTCTTGAGCTCTTCCAATTCTGTGAAGCGCGACACGAGAGCCCACAGGAAAAAGATGGTCAAGAGAATAAAAATCCAGCGCGTTTTCAAGTTGGCCTCAATTATATAGGAACACCTGTCTATTGTAAGGAAGCTCTACCATAATGGGTAGAACGAATTACGGGGATTTGTACTGGCCAAGCCAAATACATGTTGTATAAAATCATCAATCACAGGGCTTTTTTATTAATTTCTCCCTTGGCACCGCCAGGGCAGGTGAGTGACTCTGTGTCTCACATGTCCCGGTGTATTTACGGGAGTGGTTCAACTAATGGTTTTCCATGTTTGTATAAAACCAGCGTTTGGTGAATTCTGCTGAAACAAAATAGAGCACCACAATTCCAAAAATGAGGAGCAAATAGGTGAAAGGCAGGGGCGTGAAGCCCAATATACCTGCCAGTGGTGTGTATGGTAGAGTCAATGCGATAACAATCACCAAAAGAGTCATACCCAACATCGCGCGGCTGGGTTTGCTATGGAGGAACGGCAGGCGCGTGCGGATTGCAAACACAACCAGTCCCGCCGAAAGAACCGACTCGATAAACCAGCCGGTATGAAAGCTTCTTGCATTCGCCTTCATCAGCCATAATAGCACGCCGAAGGTAGCAAAGTCAAAGAGCGAGCTGAGCGAACCAAACACCAGCATAAAGCGGCGGATAAAGTTGATGTCCCAGCGGCGCGGCCTTTCCACAAGTCCATCATCTACATGATCGCTGGCAATCGTCATTTCGGGCAGGTCGGTCAGAAAGTTGATGAGCAAGATTTGCTTCGGTAACATCGGAAGGAATGGCAAAAAAATCGAAGCCCCAGCAACGCTGAACATATTGCCAAAATTCGCGCTGGTCGCCATGAACACGTACTTGAGCGTGTTGGCAAAGGTCTTGCGCCCCTGTACAATTCCTTCGAGCAGTACATCTAAACTCGGCTTGAGCAACACTAGGTCCGCTGCTTGTTTTGCCACATCGACGGCATTCTGCACAGAGATTCCCACGTCCGCGCTGTGCAGAGACGGTGCATCGTTGATGCCGTCGCCCATATACCCAACGACATGTCCGCGCTTCTTGAGGGCGAGGATGATGCGCTCTTTCTGGTTCGGATCCACTTCGGAGAAAATGGCCGTTTCTTCCACGGCATGCCAGAGCGCTTCATCCCCCAGGGCATCCAGTTGACTGCCGCTCATCACGTTGAAGTCTCCCAGCCCAATCAGTTGCCCAATGTGCCGCGCCACGAGATGATTATCGCCAGTGATAATCTTCAGCCTTACGCCCAGTTTTTCAAGCGCGGCAATGGTCTTTTGAACTCCTGCTTTGGGTGGATCGAAAAACAAGAGAAATCCGACGAATGCCATTCCGGTTTCATCTTTTGTGCAATAAGGATGCTCCTGCGCATCGATGTTTTTCACTGCGACGCCCAACACGCGATAGCCCTGCGCGCTCCACGCCTCGAAGCGTTCCTGGATGCTTGCCCCCTGATTCTCATCCAGGGCAGCCTCCCCACCGGAGGTTTGAATTCGCGAACAAACCTCTAACACATTTTCTAGGGCACCTTTGGTAATCATGTAGGGCGGAGTGTCGCTCCGCCCTACGACCACCGACAAACGTTTGCGAGTAAAGTCATAGGGGATTTCATCTACTTTAGTGTATTCATCTATGCCTTGCGCCCCTTTGTGGAGGATGGCTTCATCCAGCGGGTTCGGCAGTCCACTCTGCATGGAGGCATTCAGACAGGCATATAACAGTACCTGAGCAGAGGGATTACCTTCCACATCCAGGGCGGCATTCAACTGGACTACGCCTTCGGTGAGTGTGCCAGTTTTATCTGTGCAGAGGATATCCATGCTGCCGAAGTTCTCAATGGATTCCAGCCTGCGCACGATCACACCGCGCTCTGCCATGGCTTGTGAGCCTTTCGACAGATTGATATTGATGATGGCGGGTAATAATTGTGGCGTCAATCCCACAGCGAGTGCCATAGAAAACAACAGCGACTCCAAAACGGGTTTATGAAAGAAGACATTGAACGCGAAAATGCCTAATACCAGGAACAGCATCACTTCCGTGAGCAGATAGCCCAAATGTTTGATACCATGCTCGAACTCCGTCACGGGGGGACGTAGCGCCAAGCGGTTCGCGATCTGACCGAAAGCCGTGTGCACACCTGTTTCGACGATCAAAACCTTGGCGGTCCCACTGCGTACACTCGTGCCCATAAACACCGTATTCGTTCGTTCGGGAAGACTTGCTGTCTCAGGGACCATGCCCGGACTCTTTTCCACCGGGAACGTTTCACCAGTCAATATGGCTTGGTTGACAAAAAAGTCCTTGGCTTCCAACACCCGTCCATCGGCAGGGATCAAGCTCCCCGCGGATAGCAAGACCACATCACCGGGCACAATCTCCTCTGTTGGAACAGAAACAGATTTTCCATGCCGGAGTGCCTGTGTTTTGAGAGAGATCTGGGCCCGAAGTTTTTCGGCAGCGTTACTGGCATTAAATTCCTGATAAAAACTCAGCAACGCGCTGCCTAGCACAATCAACAGGATGATGACAGCGTCTACCCAATCCTTGAGGAAGGCTGAAACGACGGTAGCAAAGATCAAGATAAGGACGATGGGGCTTTTGAATTGATTGAGCAACAAGCCGAGAGGTGTTATTTGTTCCTTGGAATGAATACGATTGAGACCTTCACGCTTGAGTATTTCTTCTACACGATTTTGGCTCAAACCGTTTGGAGACGAATGGAGTTTCCCCATCATTTCGTCTGCTTGAGTGGACCAGTAGGGAAGAGTATTCATACGATTCACCGGGAGGTTCTGCCAATCGTCTTACTTATGCGCGGCGTTGTGGCGATAGACACTTCGTGTCCGCAATTGCACTGTCCCCGTTGGGGACTAGCGGCAGCTCCACGGCCGCTATATCTTGTGGACGAGGACCGATCATCCTTTCCATTTCCTCCTGTGTGATTGTCTCATGTTCCATCAATGCATAAACCAGTGTATCCAATGCGGGCTTTCTCTCCATCAAGCGTCTGCGGGTGTATTCGTATCTTTCTTTCAGAAGTTGCTGTACTTCTTGATCGACTCTGGCAGCAGATGCTTCACTATATTCGCGTCCCTGAGAAATTTCGTAACCCAGGAACGGTAGTTCCTCATTCCCATCCAGAGTCATCAAGCCAAAATCGGTCATCGCCCAGCGAGCAACCATTTTGCGAGCTAGGCGGGTGGCTTCCTTCAGATCATTTTCAGCGCCGGTTGTTATCTCTCCGATGGCCAATTCTTCGGCCACGCGCCCACCCACCATGACGGCCAGCCGGGCAAGCAAATCCTTGCGACTAAAGTTATATTTGTCTTCTCCGGGTACTTGCTCCGTAACACCGAGCGCCAAGCCATGAGGAATGATGGTCACCTTATGGACCGCGTCGGCCTCAGGCGTAAACCATGCCACGATGGCATGACCTGCCTCGTGATAGGCGATCACGCGTCGATCTTTTTCATTCATCACCAAGGCACGCGCATCCCCCAAAACGATTTTATCCAGTGCCATCTCAAAATCTCTCATCTGGATCTTGCTATGCCCTAATCGAGCGGCGAGGAGCGCAGCTTCGTTGCATAAATTCGCCAAGTCAGCCCCGCTCATGCCGGCAGTGACTCCAGCCAGGACATCGAGGTTGACATCTTCCGCCAGACGCAACCCGCGGGTATGAATCTTCAAAATGCCCGCTCTTCCTTTCCGGTCAGGTGCAGCGACAACCACCTGCCGGTCAAACCGTCCGGGACGCAATAAGGCTGGGTCAAGCACATCGGGACGGTTGGTGGCAGCCAGCACAATGACTTCATGGTGTTCATCGAAGCCATCCATCTCCACCAGCAATTGATTAAGGGTCTGTTCACGCTCGTCGTTGATTGCGCCAACCCCAGCGCCTCGTCGGCGGCCGACAGCGTCCAACTCGTCAATGAAAACGATAGCAGGAGAGGCTTGTTTGGCCTGTTGGAAGAGATCACGCACCCGGCTCGCGCCTACACCAACGAACATTTCGACAAACTCAGAAGCGCTCAAGTTGAAGAAGGGGACATCCGCTTCCCCAGCCACCGCGCGTGCTAAGAGAGTTTTCCCTGTGCCTGGAGGGCCGACCAGCAACACGCCGCGTGGGATGCGCGCCCCAAGATCATGATATTTCTGGGGATGACGCAGAAAGTCCACGACCTCTTGTAAATCCTGCTTGGCTTCATCTGTTCCGGCTACATCCTGAAATGTGACCTTGGGTTGATCGGGAAGAACTCGGCGGGCGCGCGTCTGGCGGAAAGACGAGATGCCTTGCTGTGATTTTATCGCCTGCCTGCCCATCCAAATCGATACTAACACCAAGAGCAGAAGAGGCATACCATCCGTGAGCAAGGTAATATACCAAGGCGTGGAAACATTTTCCACTTGGATTTGAACGTTTTTCTGTTCCAATAATGCAAGCAGGGTTGGATCTCCAACCGAATCTGGGAAGATCGTCGCAAACTCAGAATAGCTTTGCTGCCCTGCAGCTGCCTGTGCGCCGTCAGCAGAAGCGGAACCTGACGTAGCTGGAGGCCAGACGAGGGATTTTATGAACTTACCGGTGATTTCATTTCCGGTAATCGTGACGGAGGAAATATTGTCAGCCTTCACCTGGTCAAGGAACGTACTATACGGAATTTCCACTTGTGGTGTTGCAACGTTAAGGTAGGTCATGACATTCCAAATCGTCAAACCGATCAAGAGGATCCACCAAAACCAGGAAATACGCGGTTGGGTCGTTTTTGGTTGTCGGTTAAGTTGTTGGTTGGGTGATTGCATATTCATAGTTCACTCCATTCTCTTTTTGCTTAAGTCAATCATTTGTTACAACCTACATCATACGTCCCAAGGCTGTTTTCGACTTTATCGGAAGAATAGCCAAGCCTTATGATTATATTAAGAGGTTTAGGGATTAACGTCCTCTGGCATCTTTTATTACCTATCTATATTTCATGATGTAGTCAGAGGGAAATGCCGCTTGACAGGGATAGTCGGCAACTTTTCGATGTCCCGTTTACTTAATTTCAGGTAGACAAGGTCCGGTTCTATTCGGTCAATCGCGGATACCGGGATCGTGACAAGCTTTTGCGCCCAGAGATGCCCTTCTCTCAAAATGAGGTGAGATATTCTGTCGTCTTTGGGTGATATTAAGAACTCGTCAACCTGCCCAACTTTGCCTTCTGTGGCATAGATATCCGCCCCAATGTGAATTCCCAATTCGCCCTGCGGAATACACTCGGTCTCTACGAACCAGGGTCCAGACTCGAACGTGTCACCAAATTCAGAAGTGCTAAATGGAAAATAGTGATAGTGTTCAACCTCATAATCGGGGAATTGCGCATCACTACTGATGTAATGAGATTCTGTGAAATACTCGAATTTGGAGAGCGCATCTGGAGAACAGCGCAAGGTAATCTGATCCCTCTGGCTCTCGAGGATTTCTTCCACAGGGATCAACCGTTCGATGCCGATAAACCCTTTTTCTTGAACGACAATATGCGTAACCAATTTGCTTATGGGATCGATAATGACACAACTTATCTTTCCACATATTTTATTCTGACATTTCACTTTTGCATTTACTGGAATATCCATTTTGTTTTTCCTTTCACTCGGTCCGTTGGAAAACGGAAGCATTGCGGTTTGTTCATCAAGCTGATGATGCAACTGTGCATCAATCCTGACTCGACAGCCAAGTTAGGTAGTTGGTCACGGTACCCGTCTCCGGGTGGATACGGCTCTTTATCTCCGCCGTCCGCCTAGTCGCAGGATGAACAGGAACAGGTTGATAAAGTCCAAATAGAGGCTCAACGCTCCCAGGATGCCCATGCGTGCCTGGACATTTTCATCACCCTGCTGGAGGGCCGCCGCGGTCATACGCTTGATGCGCTGGGTATCAAAGAAGGTTAATCCTAGGAAGATGAGAATGCCCGCAAAAGTGACGATCCAGCCCAAGACCGTGTTTGTCCAGAACATATTGACCAGCATGGCAATGAGCAAGCCAATCAGTCCCATTAAGAGGAATGAGCCCATCCTACTCAAATCCATTTTGGTGGTGTACCCAAGGATGCTCATCACCCCGAATAAGGCGGATGTTGCCAGGAAGGTGGATGCCACACTGCCCAGTGTATAAACAACGAACAGCACTGAGAACGTCAGTCCATTGAGGATGGCATAGAGAAAGAACAACAGCATGGCTGTCGTTGGCGAGAGGCGGTTAATACCCCAGGAGAGACCAACCACCAGGCCGAGTTCGGCGATCATGAGCACAACGAAAATCAGCGGTTGACTCGTCAAGATCTGAAATAGCGGCGAAATGCTGACGAATGCAGCTGTTCCCGCAGTGACCAGCAAACCGAGCGTCATCCAAACATAAACTCGGCGCAAAACGGCGGAGAAGGTTTCGCTGAAGCCAGCTTCAATAAAATTTTGGGCGGGAGTGCCTGGATAATAATTGTTGATCATTTTGATCTCCTTTTCTGAATTTTCTAAAAACCATCTTACCTCAACGATTACCGGCTGTCTTTATGTCCTGCTTATGTAAACATTATGTTTAGTTAAAGGCGAATTTGATTTTCGCTGCAAACTGCTAACATATCTGGCAGCCACAGACCCATGACTTTCTCAAGAACCAAAATTGCAGCTTCTTGTACACACCGCACGTTACATAGGAGTGCTTGATGAGGCATGCGGGGTACACGGGCTTCACGGATTCAACGGACTTTTTCCGTCTTTTTACGGAACGCTTCGCCGTCCGTGCTCTCCGCGTGTTCGGTGTCCCAAAAAGGAGTTTGTCAAGCTTTCTTGAGAAAACCATAACCACAGACCTCATTATGGATGGTAACCAAAGATGATTCGTGTATACTAATAAAAACCACCCGCTTTAGATAGAAATTTAAAGGTATCAAATGCTCAAGACGCTTCGTAAACGACTTGTTCTCAGCCATATCCTCCCTATTCTGATCGTTATTCCTTTCATGGGGATGGCAATCGTCTATGTAATAGAGACGCAATATCTTCTGCCAAGCCTATCCAGGGAGTTAGAGTGGGATACCAGGCTACTGGCCGAATTCGCTCGTGATCAAACAGGGATTTTCGATAATTCCAGAAATGCCCAGGCATTTCTTAACAGGATCGCGTTGAATCCTGGCAAGCGGATTATGCTACTTTCCCCTGACGCCCACCTATTGGCTTCGAGTGACCCCGCGGATGCAGATCGAGTAGATCAACAAATAGAGGTTGGGGGCATAGAGCAGATCCAGAAAGGCGAATTGGTTGATCAAATTGTTTACAGCCAACGGCTATCCGGCCAAATCATCGACGTTTTCGTCCCCGTAATGAACGAAGCCCAAAGTATGGAAGGGATCATCCGGACAAGCTACCGTTTTTCTACGATAGAAGATGAGCTTTTGCGACTAAGGTATCTGATCACTGGTATCCTGGCTATCGGGTTATTATCAGGAACCAGTCTGGGACTTCTTCTGGCGGTGAACATCAGCAGCCCCATCCGTCAAGTGGCGCAAGCGATCTATGACGTGGCTAGCGGCAACCGCAGGGAGAAGCTCGAAGAGCGAGGGCCAGATGAATTGAGACTCTTACTGAATGCTGTGAATCATCTGGTTGAGCGTTTGCGGCATTTGGAACAGTCCCGCCGCCAGTTTCTGGCAAACCTGGTCCACGAGTTGGGACGACCTTTGGGAGCCCTCCGAATGGCGATTCATGCTGCCAAACATGGCGCGCAGGCAGATCCGCAGTTCTTGAATGAGCTGCTTATAGGGATGGATGAAGAGTCCGTCAGATTGCAGAGATTGTTGGAAGATCTCGCCCATCTCCACGATCAAGTGTTAGGGCCTCTGGAACTTGACCGGCAACCAGTTGCCCTTAGCGAATGGCTGCACACCGTGTTGCTTTCATGGAAAGAAGCCGCCCTTGAAAAGAGGCTAAAATGGGAGCAAAGGATTCCCTCTGACCTGCCCACCATCTCAGCTGATCCGGTCCGGTTGGGACAAATCGTTGGCAACCTGACTAGTAATGCTATCAAATATACTCCGGCAGGTGGAACAGTATCTATTACAGCAGGCACTCAAGATGATGAAATCTTTATCAGTGTGAGGGATACAGGACCAGGGATCACTCCTGAAGAGCAAGAAAAAATATTTACACCCTTCTACCGCGGAACTCAAAGCGATCGTATTAAACAGGGAATGGGATTGGGATTGACAATCGCCCGCGATTTAGTGGCTGCTCACGAAGGCCGCCTCGAATTAGAAAGTGCGCCGGGCTTGGGAACCCAATTCACAATCTGGCTGCCGACCCGCCAAAGACCCATGATTCCGTCGGGTTAGTCGGGGCCTTATCTTTTAGCAGCCCACCGTATGAAAAAAAATGTAAAAAATAAATAACCCTATGCTGGCGATTGCAGCAATGAATAGACCAATAAGGAGCCAGGTGTCACGGTCAAAATCACCTGACTCCTTGTGGTGAACTCGTGTAGATCTCCAGTAAGAGAGCCCCAATGGTAGCATAACAATCACTGCGAGCGCAAAGAAGAAAAAGAGTGGCGAGCAAGACCTTAGCATATGTTGACCATCCGTCACAATCGAATCTCTTCCTTCGAACGAGTCATGAGGGAGGCGATTTCTTCAGCCGCCACTCCATCGAGGAGGGATTGTTGTTGTTCCGCCTGCAAGCGCATTGCTTCCCTCCAACGCCGCCAAAGGATCAAGAGTCCAAGACCGCCGATTAGAAACTGGCTGACCAGTACATCCAAGCCTGAGGAGAAAAGGACCGCGACCAGCCCAGGCACTCCATCCCATAATCCGTGGAGGATGGCCACTGTAAAATAAGTGCCCAGTACCTTCCGGTTAATATGGAACCTGTTCCCATTACTCTCCCGGAATAGCACGCTGGCCAGGATGGCCGTCCATGTGCCATGGCCGACCGGTGAGAGAATTCCGCGCAATAACGTTACGATCACAACAGCGCTCAGACTCCCCCTGCTGAGCAAGAAGGCGCTGAAGGCATAACCGCTGCTCTCCAATGCCGCAAAACCCATGCCCGCCGCAGCTCCTAGAACCAGACCATCCATCTCCTGGTCATGCCGCCAGCGGCGCGCAATCATCAACACACCCAAAATCTTGACAAACTCCTCGATGAACCCTACCGTAAAGACGGTGAAGATGTCTGATTGGCGAATAAAAATCGGTTCCAGGATCGATGCAGCCAGGACTCCTAACACTCCGCCATAAAAGAAACTCAGTGCAGTGGTCGGCAGGGAGAGCTGGCTCAAACGACGGCGTTCATAGAAAAAAGCCACGAACGTAACCGGCACAAGGAAGTTGCCGATCATGACCATTGTGGGAAACAGGTTGGGGTTTCCAGCTAGGAGCATAATAACGAGTCCGGCAAAAAAAAGCAGCAGCCCGGTTACAAACACACGCAGCCATCCACTCTTTCTATCTTTTTTTATAACCATCTGATTGGCTTGTATCATTTTATTACTCCTTTCTAAAGCATCAGGGTGTAGTTCCCTCTTATAAAGAGGGAGTGAGTGTTCTTATCGCAAGTTCAAAACCTTTTTAAGAGCACAATAAGGTCAATACTTTTCAGTGGATTATTGCTAACAGAGCAGGCAACACAATGACAGTAAAATCCTGTAGAAAGTGCATCACCATCGGGGCAACCAGGCTCCGCCGCCATTTATAGACGAGGGCAAATATAAGTCCCATAAACGCTACAGTAACCAGACCTGCGCTTCCTTCGTAAGCATGACCGAGGGAGAAAACGGCTACAGAAAGCAACACCGCCGCCAGATTGTTCATCATCTCCCTGAAACGCAAAATCAAATACCCGCGGAAGATCGTTTCTTCGGCAATAGCGACGACCAGGACCAGGAGAATGGCTAACAGGATCTCCGCGGTTCCTCTGGGAGACTGGAAGGCCGGGAGCCTTGAGGGGATGGAAAGCCCAGCCGCGTGAAGGGCAGTTTCGAGGTATTCTGATGTGTAGAACAAGGGGAAAAACAGGATCACGCCCAAAACAAACTCTCTCCAGAAATTCGCGAAGTTCCAACCGATGGAACGTACGGATTCTCGGTTGCGCCAGAGGAAGAACAATATCAGGCTAACCAGCGAGAGATCGCGCATAATCGAGGCAATCGCTGATAAGCTGAAGTTCAAACGATCCTGTTCACTCGCGAAGAAAGAGAGCGCCATGGAGGGGACAATTAGAAAAAGAAAGACGCTTATTTCCAATAATTTTTCCTTGCGCTCAGACAGTTGCACGTTTAGGCTTCCAACTCTCACAGCCTCATAGACATGAGTTTTCATCGTTATCTCCTTTTTGATAGATTTCTGTACATCAGAATACCCCCTGACGGCTGCCCTGTCTTTATGAACGGTTAAAGCTTAGTTAAAGGAATGTTTAAGACGTGTGAATTCAACTTGTAAGTGCAACGGATGAATGAAAGAACACCTCAAAAGGTGTTTTGAAACGAAGAGATTTTCGTGGCCTGAAATTTAGTCTTGATGTCGCTTGCTCAATCTCTTTGTGA
>DASWEH010000219.1:0-4329 GCA_036394895.1 Anaerolineales bacterium | reverse complement strand
GTCTACATGAATGCTGCGGTCTTGGGTCTGAGTAAAGGAGAAATTGACGAGCGCTTCGACGAGATTGCCGCGTTCGCGGATATCGGCGAGTTCATTGAGCAGCCGGTTAAGATCTACTCAACCGGCATGTATGTCAGGCTTGCCTTTTCGGTGATTGCGCACGTTGATGCAGAAATTCTGGTTGTAGACGAGGCCCTGGCTGTGGGAGATGCTGTATTTATACAGAGGTGCATGCGCTTCATTCGTTCGTTTCAAGAACACGGGACATTGATATTTGTTAGCCATGACACGAGTGCAGTACAGAACTTGTGCAAGACGGGTATTTGGTTGGGGAATGGGCAAATTCAGAAAATGGGCACCTCAAAAAATGTGGCGGAAGCTTACTTGCAATACACACTGCAAGAAGTCTACGGTGACGTCGCTAAACTTAGCGCCATCTCGTCTGCTTCCGATGCCGCTGTGATTGAAGGGTGTTCCCCTGAAGAGGGGAAATCGGAGCCTGCTTCAATCGACTATGGCTCAAGGGCACTTGTCCAAGATAACTCTATCAATGCCACTGGCTGGAATACCGGAGCAGCGGAACTCGTGTCCGTCTCACTGGAAAAACTCGAGCCCGGGCCAGACGGTGTATTTATCGGAGGGGAAAGAGTCCGCATGATCTTGCGCGCAAAGGCCAATAGAGCTCTTGCCAACCCGATTCTCGGATTTCTAGTGCGAGACAGGCTGGGACAGGATCTATTTGGGGAGAATACCCTCCCCTTTACCGACAAAACGCCTCGCCCCGTAAAGCAGGGACAAGAATTCACTGGCGAGTTTTCTTTCAAACTGCCCATGTTGCCAAATGGCCAGTACGCTGTAATGGCGTCTGTAGCCGATGGCGATCTTTATAAGAACGTGCAGCATCATTGGTTGAACGACGCTCTCATTATCCATGTATCTTCCAGCAAGATCAGGTGGGGATTGGTGGGAATCCCTTTTGAACGGGTTGTATTAAAGGTTCACGATGACTAAGAAGACACTCGAGAAACTGTACGCGGAACACGTTGGCAAGGTATCTGATAAATGGTCCCTCTATTTTAATGAATACGATCGAATTCTTGATGAGTACCGTAATAAGCCTGTCCGCCTGCTAGAAATCGGGATACAGAACGGCGGCTCACTCGAAATCTGGTCCAAGTATTTTCCTAATGCCCAAAAACTGGTGGGCTGTGATATAAATCCCGACTGCGCTCGATTGATCTATGAGGACTCACGCATTGCTGTAGTGGTGGGAGATGTTAACTCTGATGCGGCACAGGCTGTGGTTTTGGGGCACGCACCAGGCTTTGATGTGATCATAGACGATGGGTCACACTGCTCCAGTGATATTGTGAAGACGTTTGCCCGCTACTTCCCTCACTTGGCAGATGGTGGTGTCTTTGTTGTGGAAGACCTGCACTGCAGTTACTGGCAAGAATTTGAAGGTGGTCTGTTCGATCCATTTTCTTCCATCACATTTTTCAAGCGCCTTGCCGATGTCGTGAGCCACGAGCATTGGGGTATTGAGAAAGCCCGCGCCGATATTTTGAGTGGATTTTTCGCAAAGTATGGCTCCCAGATAGATGAGGATGCCCTCCAGCATGTTCACTCGGTTGAGTTCATCAACTCAATGTGTGTCATCTGCAAGGCCAAGCCTGAGCGCAATCGGCTAGGGACGCGAGTCATCGGCGGTTCGGTCGAAATGGTTGCACCGGGGCATCTGGAGGTACAAGGATGGCAATATCGGCCTGCTCCAGCCGCATACGACCAAACTGGCAATGTGTGGACGGCACGCAGCATGCCGCCCGACGAAGAGCTTTTGTTCCGTATCAAGGAACTGGCCGAGCGAGACGGGCAGATCACTTCTCTCAACCAAGCGGTGGCCGAGCGAGATGGACAGATCGCCAGTCTCAACCAAGTGGTGATCGAGCGAGACGGGCAGATCACTTCTCTCAACCAAGTGGTGATCGAGCGAGATGGACAGATCGCCAGCCTCAACCAAGCGGTAGCCGAGCGAGACGGACAGATCGCCGGCCTCAACCAAGCGGTGGCCGAGCAAGACGGACAAATCGCCGGTCTTTACAGAGAAATTGAGTCATACACATCCTCAAAATCGTGGCGATTCACCAAACCGTTGCGGCTCATCGGTCGTCAGATCAGGAGAATCAAGAGCGGAGCCAAAACCATCTTGATGTCCAGGCGATTAAATGACCAGGGGTCGAGGCGTTTGTTCAAGGAAAAACTTCGACGCGCATGGATCCAAAACGGACACTCTTTCTATCGACGTTGGCTTAAGGGAACGCAACTTGGCCATCTGATTAAACATGAAACCATAGAGCGGGGATATATTACGCCAGCAGAAATCCAAAATTGCGCGCTGACACAGACCAGATCTGAAGAAGAGGAATCATTTGTCAACACCGTTTCGGAGATGCCCGGTCTTGACATAAGCGCGCCCCTCAACCTTGTCCTGTCTGATACGCTCGCAATGCGGCCTCACATTGATGTGCTGCTGCCTAGTCTCCGAGTGGAGGATATGTCCGGCGGGCCAAATACTGCGCTTCTGTTGGCCGGGCATCTCGCGGAAACCGGGGAATCGGTTCGGTTGATCGCCACCGGTGTTTCGACCGGAGGAAAAGAGATTGCGATTTATTCGCACATGGATCGTTTGCTTCAGCGCCAGGTGGATCGAGGGCGAATCACTCTGGTCGATGGAAGCGATCGTTCCAATCCCATCATGGTGGGTGCTAATGACCTATTTCTAGCCACAGCTTGGTGGACTGCACAAATGGCGAAAGATGGGATGCAAAAGACGAACTATGACAAATTTATTTACCTGATACAGGATTTCGAACCGATTCTTCATGAAGGTTCAACCTATCAGGCTCTGGCGTTGGACACCTATGGTCTTCCCCATATTCCGGTTGTCAACTCTAAATTGTTGCGTGATCATCTTATCAAGGAGGGCTGCGGCCGCTACTCGCAACAGGCATTTGCAGAGGACGCATTGTTTTTCGAACCGGCGATCGATCGGAGTCATTTTTTCCCTGATGTCCATAAGAAGCAGGATCCTGGAGTTCCCAAGCGGCGAGTTCTACTTTTCTACGCTCGACCCACACGTGCGCGGCGAAACCTGTTCGAAATAGGTGTTGTCGCACTGCGAAGAGCCGTTGCCGCCGGTCTTCTTGAAAAGGACACCTGGGAAATATGGGGTATGGGAGAACAATTCGATGCCGTTCCGCTCGGCAATGGTGTTTTTCTTGATCCTCTTCCGTGGATGAGTTTCGACGGTTACGCCGAACGGGTTCGAACTGCTGATCTGTTACTTTCATTGATGTTTTCACCACATCCGAGCTACCCTCCGCTCGAAATGGCGGCATCAGGAAAGTTAGTCGTTACTAATAGCTTCTCGGTGAAAACTGCGGAGCGGATGCGCGCGCTATCGCCCAATATTTTGGTCGCGGCACCTAACCCCGATAGCGTTGCGGCCGTCTTGCAAAACGCAGTGGGCCGTATCAACGCCGGCTTGCCCAGCTATGACCCATTCGGAACGATTGATCTCCCTTCGAATTGGGATGAAAGCCTTGGCGGCATCGTTCCCACCCTTAAGAAACGAATTGATGCGCTCCGCAAAACTCCTTCGCGGCACGCTAAGTTCCTTAGCAACGGTTATCCCGTAAAGGCGATGTTGGACTATGAACGCTTTCGTAAACGCCGCTTGAGTGAGCGCCGCCGACACGGTCACTACCGTCAAGATCCAGGACTTCTCAGCTTCTTGACCCCTGTATTCGACACCGAGCCAAAATATCTTGAAGAATTGGCTGGCAGCATCTTCCTACAGGACGGCGGTACCAATTTCGAATGGCTGATTCTCGACAATGGCTCCACTAGTGAAAGTACGCGCGCAACCCTGCGGACAATTGCCAAGCATCGATGCGTGCGTCTGGAAAGGGTGGAGAAGCCTCTCGGCATCATCGGAGGGACGCGCTACTGCTTGGAGCGCGCTACGGGTCGCTACATTTTGCCATTAGACCACGACGACATCGTCGAACCTGATTGCGTCCATGTCCTGACGCGCTTCGTGCGTGAGGCTGGATTTCCAGCATTGCTATATACCGACGAGGACAAAGTGGCCGATGGCCGGTTCGTCTCACCCTATTTTAAGCCCGGGTGGGATCCAGTCCTGTTTGTTCATTCCTGCTACATCGCACATCTTTGCGCAATGGACCGTGAGAAGGCGTTAGCGCTTAACCTCTACAGCGATCGCGGGGCTGAGGGCTGCCCTGACTGGGACAGCTTTATCAGGTTCAT
>DASWEH010000218.1:0-9099 GCA_036394895.1 Anaerolineales bacterium | reverse complement strand
GCCGTGAATCCCTGCGACGATCATACGTTCATGAGCTCCTTTGCCAAACGTATACAAATGGAGAGGTCTTCCTTCTTTGGAATGACCGATGATTTCTGCTTGATGTTTATTGGATAGGGTAAGTGGTGTCGGCGTGGAACTGACTGGAATCTCCACATATCTATTATGTGGTTCGGTTGTGACAGTAGGAGAAACTAGAGTTGGTGTTACTTGCGGACGAACGCAGTGGGTTCGAGGGCGATCAAACGAGGCAGGTTATCCCCTGTTGGTACAAGAACAGCCGTTGGATCAGAACGATCCAATATATTCATCAAGGCAATGATAAAAAGCATAATCACCCCACCTATGATGACCCCCATAATGAATAAACTGGTGGCATTGTTTTTCAAGGCTGGAAATTCAGTAAAACTTTCAGTGCTTTGAGATTTTCTTTGAAATCCGTATTCTTGTGATCGCTCAATTCCATATCGACCGATGCACCAACACCGTGTTCAACCGCCCAATCGGCCAGCGTGCCTGTGTACACACAGCCCGTGTCAATAGGAGGGTATGGATAACCAGTGGTTTTTGACAAGGCCTTTGCCAATCTTTTGGAAGGTTCTTCCCAGGGAACTCCACCTGGGAAAACACCCAAGGCGGCGCTGTGATAACTGATCATCGCCTCTATTTTATGAGAGCCAATGAAACTCATCACGGAGCGTGTCTCAGGTTCCGAGCCGGCATGGGCCCCTCCCGTTGTGGGACGATAAATCCAGCAACCATCGCGATCCCAATCAGCGCTCCAGTTATCGGAGGGGAAGTTCCGGTTTAGGTCCACGCCATTGTTGTTGACACGCCCGTCCACTCCATTGTCACGCGCTTCGCCATCCGGATTCATATTGCGGATAATATACAAGGTCACATCGGTGGGTATGGCGTCTGGATTCTCATTGAGATAAGTAATCAATTCGTTTGCAAGCGCAATGGTATTCCCTTCGTACCCACCGTGAATGCCTGCCACAATAAGATATTCATTTTCCCCAGCGCCAAAGGTATAGGCTTCAATGCGGCGGCCTGCCAGTGAAAAACCAATAATGGATGGATGTAGTCCCTTAGGCAATTCAAATGGCGTCGGAGTTTCAAACACCGGCGGCGTATAAAATGGATTCGGCGTCAGCGTTGACAGAAAATAACTTGTCGGCGGAATAGTTCGCGTTTCGCCGGGACGCGGCGTTGAAACCGTTTCATCCGCGGCAGAAGCGCGTAAGCTCGTGTTATAGAAGGCTGCGAAAGCCAGCAGGGAAAGAATGGCAAATCCGTTCAGCCCCCAAATCACATAAACCCACGCATGTGCTGATTTCCTGCGAGGCGCCATTTATTCAGCCTCCATGGCGCGGCGTCGGAGCCAGTCCAGCGCGAGGTTGACGGACCAACGCGCCAGACTGCGCGGCGGTCCGCCATACGTGATGCGATGAGTCTTTTCGCCTTTAGGTGTGATCAATGCCATTTCGGCAGCCCGCTCTTCCAAATACATGGCAACACCCAATGCCGCGTCCGCGTTGGAATCCGCACGGGCCGCGCGTAAGGCTGCTAAAAGGGAATCAGCCGAAAGGTCCGATAAGGAAACGGTGTGAGGGATTTTGCGAGCCAGCAACCCGTCGAGACCGGATTCAACACCGATCAGAGTCCAGCCGCGTTTGGCCACCGTGTTAAGAACGACACCTTCCAGTTTGTCTTCGTCCGCTCCGAAGACCACATCCCCAAGCCGTTCATGGATTTGATACTCGATATCCGCGATCATCCTGTCTGCTTCCGCTTCCGTTTTTGCTTTTGCGGCAATACGAATATCGACGACGCCAGTATGCGCTGCCAGCCCAACCGTCGGATTGCTCAACGTTTCAAGATCATCGATCTTTTCGTCGATCATGCCTTCGCCCAACCCTGAGCAGTGCAGGACCCGAATCTTGATGATCTCATCCAATTTGAATCGCTTTTGCAAATACGGGATGATCGATTCGTGCAGGATGTGTTCCATTTCGTTTGGAACACCCGGTAATGAAACCACTGCGTTGCGTTCCGTTTCAACAATAAAACAGGGTGCAGTGCCAACGGGATTGGGGACACCGATCGCGCCTTTCGGAACATAGGCCTGCCGTTTTTGATTCTCGGATGGCTTGCGACCGTAACGTGAAATGACAGCAACCACCTGCTCCCAAAGATCTTCGCGAAATTCAAGTTCAACACCGGCCGCGAGTGCAACCGCTTCGCGCGTGGGGTCATCCACTGTAGGGCCCAATCCCCCTGTGGTAATGACAATGTCTGCGCGCTGCATAGAGTGGCGTATCGCTTCCGCGATTCTTTCGGCATTATCTCCGATGGTGATCGTGCGATATAAGTCCACGCCCATGCCGCGCAACGTCCGCGCGATGTAGCGCGTGTTCGTGTCTACAATTTCACCCAGTAAGATTTCCGTTCCAATCGTAATAATTTCTGATGAAGGCATAAAACTCTCGTCCTCCCGAAAAGCATCGGGACGGTGTGAGCGGAGTGGCGCTTTCGCGCCATGCAGTCGAAGGACAGGTTTAAGTATTATTTGTTGTTCTATAGTTTTCCGCGCTCACCTGCACTGGTACGGCTTAAGCCGCACGGTGCCAGGGAGTGTCGTCTTCATGCCTCGACGATCGCTCAGCATTCCGCTCAGCGCGAATTAAACCACATTGTACTCTTTTATTAATCTTCCTTCCTTGAAGCGCGCCAGATCAAGCATGGAGACGTCCAATGTTGAAAATTTGCCATCCAGAATATATTCGCTCATTAACTTTCCCGCAACAGGTCCATGCATAAAGCCGTGACCGGAAAAGCCTGCGCAGATCGCGAAGCCCTTTACATTACTTCCACCAAAAATCGGATGAGCATCAGGCGTCACTTCATATAAACCTGCCCAATGGGAAGCGCGGCTTGCCCGTTCGAGTAGAGGCATTCGTTCAATGGCCGCCTCCAGGTTGACAAATTCGAATTCTTCGTCGATGTTTTGATCAAAGCCGGGCTTCTCATTCTGATTGCTCATCCCAATCAACAAGCCCTCGCCCTCACGATGGAAATAAAGCGATTGGGCAAAGTCAATTACAAAAGGAAAGTCTTCTGGGATTTCCTTCAGTGGATCCGTCGTAAACATTTGCCTGCGGATGGGAACAATAGGGATTTGAACTCCGGCCATTTCACCGATCTGACCAGACCAAGGTCCTGCTGCGTTTAGAATCATGCGAGTCTGGATCAAGCCCTGGCTTGTCTCCACTGCTTCGACCTCATCTTCACGAACATGGATTTCTGTCACCTCCGCGCGGGTGAGAGCTTTGACGCCCATCTTCTGGGCAGCGCTGATGTATCCGGCAACCACGCTATTTGGGTCAACAATCCCATCCTCTTGATTGAAGGTTCCCGCGATGGCATCATCGAATTTCATCAGAGGCAAGCGTTCCCGAACTTCATTGCCACTGAGGAGTTGAGTCTGTACACCCAGACTGTTTTGTAATTCAACGTTGTTCTTGAAGGTGGTTGCATCTTTCTGATTTGTTGCGATGAGCAAATATCCGCATTTCCGATAGTTCACATCCTGCCCGAGCTCTTCCTTGAATCGTTCGATCAATGTCAAACTTTCAATCGAAAGTTTGACATTGATCTCTGTCGAGAATTGATAACGGACTCCACCCGCACAACGTCCCGTTGCCCCTGTGCCAAAAAATTCCTCCTTTTCCAGGAGAACAATATTCTTCATTCCACACTTTGCGAGATGATATGCCGCGCTGGCTCCCATCACGCCACCCCCGATGATTACGATGTCTGCTGTGTTTGGTAGATTCATTTTTTGTATTCCAGTTAGTTATAGTTATACGCGCTGAGCGGAGTGGCGCCTTGGCGTCACTCCGCTCAGCGCGAACATATTTTAGAAATCTATTTCTGTGCCAATATTCATCTTGCGAGCATTATTTAGCGCGACTTGCGCCGCCATTGCATCCTGCACAGCAATGCCAACTGATTTAAAGTAAGTGATTTCTTCTTGTGATTGCCTGCCAGGTATTCGTCCTAATACAACCTCACCGAGTTCACCATAAATATGCGATTCATCAAATAGTCCCGTACGAATAGGTTGGATGAGGTCACCTGCTTCTTCCAACGCTGCAGAACGCGAATCGACAAAGACTTTTGCGCGTTGTAAGGTCTCTGCTGAGACTTCCTGCATCTCTGGGGTGTAGGATCCCACTGCAGAGATGTGCACGCCTGCTTTGAGGTCTTTATCCTCGAAGACAGGTTTGGAAGAAGTGGTAGCCGTGCAAATCACATCTGCATATTCAATCGCTTCTTTGGGGCTGCGCGCCACACGAACATCTTTTGGAATAGGACCTTTCCCTTTCATCTCCTCTACTAAAACTTGTGCTCTCTCTGTGTTTAGACTGAAGAGGAAAACTGTTTCTACGTTACGAGCGGTACATGCAGCTTCTAGTTGGGTACGTGCCTGTGCACCCGCACCGAAAATTGCGAGGATTTTGCTATCTTTGCGTGCTAACAGGTCAACGGCAGCGCCGCCAGCCGCGCCTGTCCGAATGGCAGTGAGAGAACTTCCTTCGAGAAGAGCAATTACCTGGCCGGTTTCGGGGTTGAAGACAAGCACAGCGGCTTGAATATACTCGAGTCCGCGGGCGGGGTTTGTGGCGAAGAGGGAAACAACTTTAATGGCGAGCGCTTGGCTATCCTCGGAATGAACGTAAGCTGGCATAAAAAGACTTAAAGCATCACTGTTTGGGATAGAGAGGCGGATCCGAAGGGGGACGACGGCCTTCCCGTCGGAGATAGCCGTGTAGGCACGTTTCATCGCCTCGATTGCTTCCTTCATCGACAATGATCTGCGTACATCATCAGCATTCAGAAGCAACATAGTATCCTCTCCGGGTTACTCGTTTGGGTCATAGCCAGCGGGTTTTTCCCAGTGGTCAGTGAGGGCTGCCTCCGTGTTCGGAGGTCTGCAGGAGAGCCAGAGCTGGTCGATCAGATTCGCGGCCCGATAATATTCGATGTGGCATACTGTGGGGCGCATGGGGAAAATCACCCCAGCAACTGAAGTAGCGGAATAAACAGACGCACACGACTCAAAATCGTGTTCCCTCCGGGAATGTGGGTTCGATTCCATCCTTCGGCACTCGCTCGGCTCGGATTATACCAACGCCCTCTCATGAATTGGAGAGGGCGTTTTGGTTCTAGGAAGCGGATAGTTCTGTTGACTAACGATAACGGTCCGCTTGCATATGATACAACTTGGCATAAGCGCCCCCACGTGCTAGAAGATCGCCATGGATGCCATATTTACTGATAGAGCCATTCTCAAGCACAGCAATCATATCTGCCATGCGTACTGTGCTAAAGCGATGAGAGATCAGTAGGTAAGGTAAAATCTTCGCGGTAGGTCATGTGTTTCTCCTTTTGGTGTGGTAACCGCAAGGATAACAGGTGACCTACTCTTTCCTAAATTTACGGAACTAATCCTACACTACTAATATAACGAGAATTTCTTCCCCGTTTACGGATCCTGTTACTGGTTTTAGTGGCAGGCTTTTCTTTATTTCTCGACCCGGGTTCCAAATACACGCAAAAAAACACGCGCAATCCACGCTCAAAAACACGCTCAGGGACGGGGGTCATGTAAACTTTGGTCATAGATTGGGAACACCACATTCACCCAATCGAGGAGACCAAAATGTCCAGCACAATACAAACCCCCAAAATCAGCACCATCCGCCTTTTGAATGACCGCAATTTGATGGGCCTTTTCATCCTTGCTGCACTCGTGGTTACGCTGATGGTGATCTTCACCTACGCCGTGGATCGTCCTGCAGTAAAGTCAATCTATGGTGAGGGATATATGATCTATCGGCAGAGCGAGTGGGCCTCGGTGCCTATCCCCGTTGACATGGCCGAAGCGTATCGTATCTATCGCCAAAGCGAAAGGGCTTCAGTAGCTATCCCTACGGTTGATCTGAACGCAGCCATGTACATCTATCACAAAAGTGAACGAACCAGCATCCCTGTGCCACAAGAGTGAGCGAACAAGCATACCCCTACGCTTCAACAAATACCAACGCAGTGAGTGGTCTAGTGAATAGGAGATGCACGGAGTACTCCTCCGAAAAAGTAAGTCCGAGCATCTAGCAGGTAGTCAGCGGCGGGAACAGGCACCGCCGCTGACTCGTTAACATCACGACTCAAAATTGACAACATAGGTCTCCTCCTGTAAACTCCCTTCATGAACATCGACCTCGATCTTTATCGGCATGAAGTTCGCGTTTCGACAAATCCTCTGGTGAGGCTTTCGGCGATTGACATTTCGCCCGATCATCCCCAGCGGACATTTGTTTTTATCCATGGCTTTGGGGGACAGGCCGAACAGTGGCATTATCAATTGCAGAAGTTTTCGATCGAATTATTCTTATAAACCAAAATCGGTAATGCTTTGTGAGCGCCATCGGCTGTCAGAATCAACGTGGAAATTCTTTACAATATCTGCAACAATCATACGTGTATAATTTAATCATCGTATTTTAGTTCAATCTGTGAATTTTAACGGAGGATGATTGTGAGAACCAAGGATCGCAAAGTTCCTATTTTGCTGTTCGCTTTCGTGATTATCGGTTTAGTTGTCGCGGGGATCGTTTTCTCTCGCCTAAATGCGAATCAGACAAGTCCAACGCAATCGATAGCTGAGAGCCCGATCGCGGTAGCGTCCGCAACTCCAACCACGCTTTGGAATGCCCTGTTGCAAGCCACTCCCTTTGCTTATCACACGCCAATGCCTGAGCCTGTGCAAAGTAAATTAGATGGACTCTATGCGAAGATCGATTCTTCACCTCCGCAGTGGTGGAGGTGTTATCGCTGCGCCGACTATCGGCCGGCTGGTGGGATATGGCGATTACAGTTCAAGGAAAGTGTGATGCGCATCTATTATGATGTCACTGGCTGGAGGACAATCGCGTCATTTACAACAGCTGATGATCGTCTCTATATTTTCAACGATCCTTACTGCCCGGAGGATGTGGGTGAGTATAAATGGAATATCGTAAATGGGCAATTGAATCTGGAAACGGTCAATGATCATTGTGCATTCGATTTGCGCGCGAAGAATATCACTCTTCAACTGTGGGTTGCGTGCACTCCATCCACCGAAAAGAAAACGCCCGGCTGCGAGGAGAATGTCCCTATGCCAGAACCGGTTGTTCAATCCGCGCCAACGGTTGACGTGAATGTCTACGGAGGCGACAGTCGTTTTTTCGCGAAGACGCCTGAACTGATGGCCATTGCCAATACCGCGGACCGCGAGGCGCCAGAAGGCATTTTCATCAGCTATGACGAGAATACCATTCCATATGGGATTCATCGTGTCTTGTGGTGGAACGGCAATTGGATCGAAGCAACCACAGATCGGCCATTCAACGCGATCGGCGTTCAATTTTACGGCGAGGCACAGATTGGCTGGGCGCGAGTCCTATTTGATGGAGAAGAAGTATGGCGCGGGAACACAGCAGATCTTTACGAAAAACTTGGCCGTCATGGCGGCTATATTGAAATCACGGGTTTTGAGCCCGGACATCATACGCTCCGCGCAGAGAGCCTCGGCTTTGACTATCGTCCAGTTACTGTGGTCAGTTTTGGGTTCAGTGAGGATGGCAGTGTGGAGGTCGCAATTCCGTAATCTAGCAATTGGAATTTAAATAACAAACGCCGAGGATGGAATCGTCCTCGGCACTGCTGTTTTAGGCTGAAAAAATTATTCAACGCCCAAATAGGCCCTTTGGACTGTTGGGTTCTTTTTTAGATTTTCGGCCGTGTCGTTGAGCACAATTTCACCTGTTTGAAGCACGTAACCGCGATGCGCAATGGCCAAAGCCATCAGGGCGTTCTGCTCCACGAGCAAAATTGTCACGCCCTCTTTATTTATCTGCTGGATGGTGTCAAAAATTAATTCCACTAAAACTGGTGCGAGGCCCATGGAAGGTTCATCCATAAGAAGTATTCGCGGTCTTGCCATGAGCGCGCGGCCGGTGGCCAGCATTTGTTGTTCGCCACCCGAAAGTGTGCCAGCGACCTGCGTGCGGCGCTCCTTGAGACGTGGGAACAACTGAAAGATCCGATCCAGATCCGCTTCTGTTTCCTTCTTGCTATTGCGTGAATAAGCGCCCATATCCAGGTTTTCGGCCACGGTCAGGCGGCCAAATACATGACGACCCTCTGGGACCATCGCGACACCCTTATAAACAATCTCATGAGGTTTGAAAGGCGCCAAATCCTCACCTTCTAGGCGAACAAAGCCTTCTAGGGACTTCATGATTCCTGTGATGGTGCGCAAGGTAGTAGTTTTGCCTGCACCATTGCCGCCAATCAATGTGACGATCTCACCCTTGTCAACGGTCAGAGAAACCCCTTTCAGGGCATGAATGTTTCCATAGTATGAATGGATGTTTTCGACTTCAAGCATTGCCATGGTATCTCTCCACATCAAGTGGTTGCCGCAGCTTCTTTTTGACCAAGCCCACTGGCCGCGCCGCGCCCGAGATAGGCCTCGATAACGCGTGGATTGCTCTGGATCTCGGCGGGAGTGCCCTCGGCGATTTTCTCGCCAAAATCCAACACAGTAATCTGTTCAGATATGCTCATCACCACGCGCATCTGATGTTCAATAAGAAGGATGGTGATTCCTAATTCATCTCGCAGGCGGCGGATGAAGTGCACCATCTCCTGGGTCTCACTAGGGTTCATTCCAGCGGTTGGCTCATCTAGCAGTAAGAGCTTAGGTTTACCGGCCAGTGCTCGGGCAATCTCCAGCCGGCGTTGATCTCCGTAAGAAAGATTCTTGGAAATCTGGTCACCCTTTCTCTTCAATCCAACGAAGCCTAGTAATCGACGGGCCTCTTTTAAGGCTTCCTTCTCCTCATTGATCATGCCTGGCGTTCGCAGGATGCTTCCAAGCATGCCAGCATGCAAACGCGGATGTTCTCCGATGAGAACGTTCTCGATGGCGGTTAGGTTGTTGAAGAGCCGGATATTCTGATAGGTACGGGAAATGCCCAGATATGT
>DASWEH010000217.1:0-4773 GCA_036394895.1 Anaerolineales bacterium | reverse complement strand
CTTTTTCCATGCGCCCGATCTTTCTTAACGCGGCTTCAAGTTGATCGCGGCAATCGCAACGCAAGGAACCCATCACATCCCCCGTCAGACATTCGGAATGCAAACGGATGGGCACATCCGAGGCTCCGATCACATCCCCTTTCGTAATGGCAACATGTTCCTTGCCATCTCGATTATTTTCAAATGCCACGATATGGAAATCTCCAAAGCGAGTGGGCAATTCCGCCATCGCTACGATACGGACACAGATCTTATCTCTGCCCAACCCTTCACATTCATGATCGCCTTCTGTTGCTAGAAGCACATCGAATTTTTCATGCATCGTTGTTGTCATATTCACCTCATGAGTTGATATTTTAATAACACGCCGCCATCCTCCCACGTTTCAGTTTCGACTAGTTTCAATGGAATGGCTTCGCTTCGTTTCAAACCTGAACCTGCTGCCATCGTTGGAGCAGACTCGCCCCCGAAGATCATCGGCGCCACATAGGCTGTGATTTCATCCACCAGCCCAAGCCGTATGAGTTCAAAGTTGAGGGTACCGCCACCTTCCACCATTAGGCGATCCACACCAATTTCCTTCAAGACGGCTAACGCGCTTTGTAAGTCAACCTTTTCTGCGTTGTCCATGTACACATCCACGCGCCGCGACTTCAGCAGAGCAAAGTGCTCTTTAGATGTCCGTTGCGTTGTAAATATTACGATGTCTGCTGGTCCCGCGTTGAGAAAGTAGGAATCGGCTTTGATCGTTGCCTGTGTGACAATACCCACCTTGATAGGGTTTGGTGAAAGCCCGTTTGCGACGCGTTCTGCACGCAACACCTCAGATTTAACCGTTAATTTGGGGTCTTCGTCAAGGAGGGTTCTCCCGCCCACCATGATCGCATCCGCGCTTGCGCGCAATTGGTCGAGGCGCTCCTTATCCCGTAGAGAGGAGATTGACGCCCCTTTTCGTTCAAAGGTGTCAATTTTTCCGTCGGCGGTCATCGCAACATTAATAAACACAAAGGGACGATTCATAATACAATTGTAAATCCAGACGTTAAAAAAAGTGACGGCCTGTAAAGGCGATGTTGAGGAGATGGTATGCGCCAATCCATGCTTACGGATGAACAAGCCCGTTTCCTGCGGGAAGAAAAGGAAACGCTGTCAGAGATTCGGCTTGCCCTGACAGAGATCGATGTGCCGCGCGAAGCCTTGGGGACTCTTCAGGATGCCATCCTGCAATTGGATGAATTGTTTCTGCTGGTCGTTGTAGGAGAGTTCAATGCCGGGAAGAGCGCGCTGGTCAATGCCTTATTGGGCGAAAAGGTCTTGCCTGAAGGCGCCACGCCTACCACTTCACGCGTGACTCTTGTCAAGTGGGGAGAAAAAGCTGCCGAGCAGGTTATTGATGAGAATTTTTCCATATACACTTATCCGTTACCGCTTCTGAAGGAATTGAATATTGTCGATACGCCAGGTACCAACGCGGTCATCCGTTATCATGAGCGCCTGACGGATGAATTCGTGCCTCGCAGCGACCTGGTGTTGTTCACCACATCTGCTGATCATCCTCTCACCGAAAGCGAGCGACAGTTCCTCGAGCGCATTCTCGCTTGGGGCAAGAAGGTTGTCTTCGCGCTGAACAAAGCCGATATCATTGAGGATGAATCTGCTTTGCAGGAAGTGCGGTCCTTTGTCATCAAACATGCGACAATGGTTTTGGGGGATATCCCCGAATTTTTCCCAGTCTCAGCCAGGCTGGCACAACGTGCACTCTCCGAATCTGATCCTGAACAGCGCCAACGGTTACGTCTCGCCAGTGGTTTGGATGCTCTGGAAGAATACATTACTTCCACATTAGATGACACCACGCGACTTCAATTAAAGTTCAGCAATCCCTTGGGGGTGGCTGACAATATCATTACGCAAGCCGCCAAATCCACGCAGACCCAAACAGAAGATCTAAAAGAGGATTTGAAGACGGCCTCGTCATTAGAATCCACCGTTACAGATTATGAACGTGACCTGCAAAACGAGCTTCAGCCGCGGCTGGCAGAGATGGAAAACATCCTGCACCGATTGGAGCAGCGCGGCCTTGATTTCTTCGACACGACGATGCGACTGACCCGGATTCAGGATTTGATGCGCGGCGACAAGGTTCGGTCAGAGTTCGAACAACGCGTGCTGGCAGATGTGCCACAGCAAATTGAAGACCAAGTCCAGCGCCTGATCGATTGGCTGGTGCAAAAAGATTTGCAGGAATGGCAGCGGGTGATGACGTACGTCCAACGACGGCGCGCCCTCCATACGGAACAGATCGTCGGCGAAGGGATTGAACCGCGCGAAATGCGTCGCCGCGAATTGATCGATAGCATGGGAAAGACCGTCCAGCGTATTGTCGATACGTATGATCGTGATCAGGAGGCAAGCGAATTGGCGGCACACGTCGAGACTGCGGTGGCGCAGACTGCGTTGCTCGAGGTAGGCGCGGTGGGACTCGGAGCCCTCGTCACCGCCGCGGTCTTATCTTCCAGCCTTGATATTACCGGTATTTTGGCGGCTGGCACATTGGCAATTGTCGGCCTTTTTGTGATCCCTTATAAGCGCAAGCAGGCGAAAGATAATTTTAGAAAGAAAATGACCAACCTGCGGGAAAATTTACTGGATACTCTCAAAACTCAATTTACCCGTGAATCTCAGAGTTCGGTTGCCCGTCTGAAAGAAGGGATTACGCCGTATATTCGATACGTGCACACAGAGCGGGAACGGATCGAAAAGAGTGAAACGACGCTGGCAAAGCTTCGCCAAAAACTCTCTGTCTTGCGCGCCCGCAGTCAAGTTGTGGTGGGGAAGTAAGCCATCAATTTCCTCATAAACGAAAAGTAGGCTCTCTGGGATTTGCCGTTATACACCGCTAGCAGTAGGTCGGACACCTGCACCGTGCGCACACCCCCTGGCACGGTGCGGCTTAAGCCGTACCAGGGCAAGTGTGTCCTGGCGGACGGTGCCAGGGAGTACGGTGTTGCCAACCCGACTTATTCCATGTTACCAGCAATAGGATTTGTTTTCCCATTCGCAGTTTGCTATAATTTTTCGATATAGAACCATTTTTCTTTGAGGGAGCACCAATGCGCAAATTGTTTTTGGCGGGGATTATTTTCTTAAATCTATTCTTCGTTCAAGGATTTTCTTTCATAGCACAACCGAATGAGGCAACGATAACTATCCTCAATCGCAAGAATCAAGCGACGACACAGATCACTGATGGCGACAGCATCCGTATACAAATCACTCTTTCTCAAACGATCTCAGCCCAGGAAAGCATTCTATTTACATTGGGCGAATTATCTCTACCGACGGGTTCGTGTGTGATCCCAAGTGGAGAAACCACCTGCACAACCGATTTATTCGCTTCTCTCGGCTGGTACTGGGATCCAAACGGTGTCGTGCGAAACACGCGCATTGTTCAAGCCAACAACGCGAACGGCGAACTGATTGGACAATCCGATACGGTTACCGTTTTCCCGCGTCCCGTTGTGATGGTGCACGGATTTGTGTCCAACTGGCAAACGTGGAACTCCTATCTCCAGCCCGGTGGTTTTCTTGACTCTCTCGGCCTAAAAGGATTTGCTGTTGGCGATGGTCAGGTCCCTGGCGTGATGAATACGGGGGTCATTACGAACCCAGTGGGTCGCACGAATACGATTGCCCAAAACGCGGAAATCCTTGGCCAATATATTTCGAACGTCAAAAAACAAACTGGCGCAGAAATGGTGGACCTCCTTGTTCATAGCATGGGCGGCATAATCTCACGCTATTACATTGACCGCTTGATGCAGGAGCGCGATGTGGCGCAGTTAATCATGGTTGGCTCACCAATGGGCGGCTCCAACTGTTCGGTTCTGCCCGCTGCGCTTGGTTTTTTCCTGCCCGGTTCGATTGAGCTCCGCGAAAGCTATATGCGCGCCGTGTTCAACCAGCAGATCACGCATCGCAAGGGCATTGAATTCTATGACCTGGGCGGCACAGCCATTACAGAGTCATTCAAATCTCCCTGTACCGATATTCCGAACGATACCGTTGTGTCTTTTGGAAGTGTTAATGCCATTTCCCTCCAGTCTTCAAAATTGAATGACATTCACACCGACCTGACGTTTTCTGAGAAAGCCTTTACGGACTTTGTTAAACCTCTGCTTCAAAAACCTGCCGGATCGTTTCCGCTTCGCGACCAGCCGGATCCTGCTCCCATTGCACCGACCGATTCTCCCCTCGAGTTTACGCGGGTTTACACAGGCCACGTGGAGGCGGGAGGCTCTACAGAACTGACCATCAACATCGAGCCGAACATAGCGGTTGCCGCGTTTGCGTTGTATGATCCGTCCCGATCAGTGACAACTATCGTACGCGGCGCGAGTGGCAACGTTATTCAACTCGACCCACAGACGAACGGATTCATCCGTGTGGATGATCCATCCTCACTGTTCTATCTCGGTTACGGATTCCAAGCTCCGCGCCCAGGACCCTGGAAGGTCACTGTGCAGGCAACCGAGTCTACGCCTGAGGATGGCACAGACTTCGCAATCTCTGTTTATTTTGTGGGTGGTGCAAAATTGGAGACAGCCTCCAGCACGCTTGTCCCGCAATTGAATGAAAAAGTGAATCTGACTGCAAATCTTTCGTTGAACGGTCAATCCTTGCAGATTACCCAGGCACAGGCTGTGATCAAGAATCCAAATGGGGGAACGCAAACGCTCGATTTCCCCGCCGGTCAAAATACGTCCGTGTCAT
>DASWEH010000216.1:0-3378 GCA_036394895.1 Anaerolineales bacterium | reverse complement strand
CCGGGAGGCGTGCCGTCCACGCTGGTGGATTGCACAACGTCCGAATTGAAGGTTTTGCGTGAAGGACCTATTTCGTTGGAAGAATTGACTTCTACTCTGGACAATCTTCGGTAAAACTCTTAGTTTGCTTTCAGGTTCGGTTCAGGTTCCCTTAAAGTCGCTGGCTATAATAAAGGATGCATTCTCCTTAACAAACCGCCTACGGCTCGGGCAAGCCAAGGGCGGTTTGGGTCTTAAAACTATAAGACCTGACAGGTTTTATCTCCTCATTTTGTTCCGAGGATGTCTTGCAAGAAACCTGTCAGGTCTTTATCATGAAAGCGGCCACGTGGGTTGGACATCGATGTCCAATTCAGAGATATGACCGAGAGAATACCTGTAATAGCCTGCGGCGGCGATCATCGCGGCGTTATCGGTGCAAAGCGAAAAGGCGGGGATATGAACTTTGAACTCGTCCTGCGACTGAAACGCCTGACGAAGCGCCCGGTTCGCTGAAACGCCGCCAGCCACCAGTATCTCTTTCGCCTGATAATCACGAGCAGCTTGCATTGTCTTCTTAAATAACACATCAACCACTGCAGCCTGGAAGGAGGCTGCCAGATCCTCCACAGGCAACGTTTGCCTCTTTTTTTTCAAGTCATTGACTTCGTACAAAACCGCCGTTTTGAGTCCACTGAAGGAGAAGTCATAAGGATTGTCTAATTTTGCGCGTGGAAATTTGAAGCGCGTTGGGTCGCCTGTCTCTGCGGCGCGCTGAATCGATGGTCCGCCGGGATAGGAAAGCCCTAAGAGCCGTGCGACCTTGTCGAAAGCCTCACCCGCCGCGTCGTCCAGTGTTGAACCGAGCCGTTTGTAGGTTAGGTGATCCGTCATGAGATTTAGTTCTGTATGTCCACCTGAAACGAGTAACGCCATCAGTGGAAATTGTGGTTCAGGGGGAGCCGTTTCGCCCGCGTTATAAATCCACGAGGAATAGATGTGACCTTCAAGATGGTTCACGCCGATCATTGGAAGATTTGTTCCAAGGGCAAGCCCCTTCGCCATATTCATCCCGACCACCAGAGAGCCTGCCAAACCAGGTCCACGTGTGACCGCAATCGCGTCGATGTCTTTCAGTGTTAGATTCGAATGCTCAAGAGTCTGTTCAACCACAGGAATGATGCTCAACACATGCTGGCGCGATGCCACCTCCGGGAACACCCCCCCATAGCGGGCATGGATATCCATCTGCGACGCGACGGTAGAAGACAAAAGCTCGCGTCCGTTTTCGAGAACCGCGCAAGCTGTCTCATCGCAGGATGTTTCAATCGCTAAAATACGAGCAGGTCTCAGTTCATTCATTTCATTCGCTTCTTACTTATTGTTCTGCCACTTTTTCATAGGCAGGACAAAGTCATACGGATATTCCGCAAGCAACTCTATCTTA
Organism: Anaerolineales bacterium; assembly: GCA_036394895.1. Lineage (GTDB taxonomy): Bacteria > Chloroflexota > Anaerolineae > Anaerolineales > Villigracilaceae > Defluviilinea. The sequence continues at coordinate 1,952 of DASWEH010000216.1, read as the reverse complement.
CCATCGGGACGCACCCAATAGGTATCTTCAATACGAAAGCCCATGCCCTTATCGGGATAATACAACCCGGGCTCAAGCGTGATAACAACTCCAGGCTTAAGAATATTATCCGTGTTGCTCTCAGATAGTCTTGAGGTCGGACGTTCATGAATATTCAATCCAACCCCATGCCCAAGAGAATGAACATATCCATCCAGAGGAGCATTTGTGCTAAGTTGTGACTTGTGTCCCTTTGACTCGAAGTATTCACAAGTCATCCGTTGATACTCAACAAAGGATGCATTCAGATCCAAGTTCTCAATCACTTTGTTGTAAATTTCCTGAACCTGATCATACAAAGCTTGCGCTTCGGGGGTTGCGTAGCCGAGACTCCAGGTACGCGTAAAATCATAGAAATATCCACCACCCTGTTCGGCAGGAAAGATATCAAAGACAATCGTCTTGCCCAACGTCATCAAATCTTTTGGATCGCCGACCGAGTGCGGCACTCCCGCATCGCGACCAATCGCAAAGATCACTCCCTCCGCATCCACGGCGCCGCGTTCTGCAAGCCACAATGAAATTTTGCTCTTCACATCGCCAATCGTGAGTGGGTGCCCATCCTCTTTCAGCAATACTTCATCTTCGCGCACCTCGCACGAGGTCAGGTAAGCCTGAACCATTTTCACAACAGTGGTTGTGACTGCGCCCATTTGACGAATGCGGGCTACTTCCACATCATCCTTTGTTTCCATCGCGCGCTGAATTACAGAATCAGTTCCGTATTCACCGACAAATTCCACATCGGGCATAAGCTTCATGAGATGCATTGTGATGCCAAAATTCTGTGAAAAATCTACCTTGCCATAAACGCCAATGCGACCTGCGGACAGTCCGTGGTCGGCGAGGATCTTTTTGCGGCACAAAGCATATGCCATCAGCAGGTCACCGTCTGCCTGATTTATAAAATCCTCAATGGGGCCATATTCGTTGTATGAAACGGTCTTTAACCCGCTTTTAGCGGCTTCATCCCGTTCCATGTCGTTGTAAAACAGGATAGGTTCTTTCCCTACTTTTTTAATTAATAACGCACTACTCACATGCCCGCCACCCACGAAATAATACATCGGTGGATTATGTTCTGCATCTCCGACGATAAGAATAGCATCCAACTGCCGAGCTTGCATCAACGCATCTAGATCTGATTTCATATCTTCTCCGAAAGAAGAATTTTGAGATTTGAAAGTAGTAGTTCATCATTGAGGACGGTACGAGGGTCGAAAAGTATTGTATCATTTTCTACACGTGCAATGATGGGTGGATGGCTCTTCCGAAGTTTCTTCAAAATTTTATCGGGTGATTTAATAGTCAACGCCAAGACATAAGTAGAGATACATTCCTCGGGAAGACTCCCACCGCCCACAGTTGATTCCGATTGAATGACATCACCTTTTCCCAAGTCATCTCGCCACATCTCAGCACGGACCTTAAGCTGCTCCAGCGTTAAAGACATCATCTTCCAAATAGGGATTTCTCTCTCGGCCTCATCTTTGAGATAGTGAAGCAACGTGGCGGTGACTCCTGCAAGGCATGTCTTATCCGCACGGACCGCGCGCGCCAACGGATGCTTTTTAATTTTGTCAATCAAAAGTTTCTTGCCAAGAATAATCCCGGCTTGTGGACCGCCAAGCAATTTATCTCCAGAAAAACAGACCAAATCTACGCCTGCGGCAAGCGATTCTTGCACGGTTGGCTCGTGGGCAAATCCGTATTTGGCTGTGTCGAGTAATGCCCCTGAGCCAAGATCGTCGACAACAACTACGTTTGCTCGATGAGTAACGTCGACAATCTCTTTGAGTTCTGGTTCTTCTGTAAAACCTACAATTTTAAAGTTACTGCGATGGGCACGCATCACGAGCGCTGTCGGTTCTTCAAGAGCTTCTTGATAATCTGATAAACGAACTTTATTTGTT
>DASWEH010000215.1:0-8792 GCA_036394895.1 Anaerolineales bacterium | reverse complement strand
GTTCCAGGAAATCTCCCTGATAAAGGCTGACAGCAGTTTCGTATTCAGTCAACGCGGCTGTAGTTTGGCTCCGCGCTTCCAATCGTTGTCCTGCCTTGACACACCGCTCAAACTCTGCAACATCGAGCCAAACTTGCAGGTTGGGCTCCAGGCCGTAGGCGCCAGCCTCAAATACAATCACCGGCAGGAAAATCAATGCGCGTAAAGCCCTGCGCAGGCTGTGCATAGCAACGTTTAGATTGTTACGTGCTGTCTCCGGTTCTGCATCGGGCCAGAAAATGTCCATGAGCACTTCGCGTGGGATAGACTGTTTGTGATGAAGCAACAGGTATTTGAGCAGCGATAGGCCGCGCGAAGTGGGCAATTTCACCGTCAAATCCCCGATCGTCATGCTAAAAGGGCCTAGCATGTGAACGGCAACAGGCATGACAGTGGTTGCTTGTCCGGAGCGCTGATTTCGATTGATTTTTTCGATTTTCGAACCTGGCTTTTTCTTGCGAGATGTAGCTTTGGGAGGACCACTCTCTTTTGCAGGCGGCAAAAGGGAATTGCTGGGAATTTCAGGAACATCATCAACAACTTGAGCATCCATATTTCGACCAGACAGATACAAACGTAACGAGCTTAGGATGGATCCCCAGAAAGAAAATCGCCTCTTTGTGCGATGTACATCATTTTCTGCCCATTGCAGTCTCAATTCGCCTCGAATTGCCAGCATAAGGGTATGCCAACGACCTTGCCAGCGCTGAATAGAGCAAAAAGACTGAGTTAATGTCGACTGCCTGGTTTCAGGGCTTGCTGGATGTCTGGAATTCACCTCAAATTCTGGTTCAAAGACCTGATCCGAAAATCCCCAATGCTGGAGCCAGTCAAAGGTAAAAGTCAGCAGATCTTCGAACGGACGGTCACGCGACGATCCCGAATGTTTTCCCGCGCTGACCGTTACAGGCTGGGAGAAGGCTTGTCTGAGGACATCGACAAAATCTGCCAGGATCCACTCATTCTGTTCACTTAAAGCCGCTTGCAAATCTACTAAATTGCTGGCTGCCTGTTCATAATTCCCTTGTTGGACAGAAATCGCACATGCCCCCCATATTGCCCAAATCGCCTCTTTGAGCAGACTGGTACGGTGAGCCAGGTCTAGCGCCTGCTGGGTAGTTTTCAGAGCATTGAAACGCTGACCGGCATAATTTTGGTAAACAGCGCAGATCAGCAGCACTTGGCAGGTAGTGCCCGGGGCATCACTTTGAAGATTTTTGGCTGCACTCAAAAGGTCATCGACGATTTTGAGAGAGTCAGATACTTCCTTCTTACCGAAACGTACCCAAACTGGATGTGAAAATACTTCCGGACTCAATCTTGAGATCGCATAAGTAAGAAGAGACCCCCTATTTTGAGACAATAATTTTGTTTGTTTCACGAACGTACTCTGTTAGCAAACGAACAAAAAGGATGTCTAAAAACCCTGAGATGTTCAATTGTGTTTGGTGATTGAACCGCTTTCGAGGATACAGTGGCAATCCGGGCATTCTGCTATGAAGGTTTCCCACTGCAGGATAATGATTTGGACATCTAACAAAGATTGGGAACACTACCCAACCATGTGACCTTTTGTACGATTAAACACGTAATCTGCGCACATAAATTATAGTGCTATTACCTAACCGATATTAGCTAGGGATTTCCCTAGTTTCTGCGCTTATTCCTTGCTGCAACGCCCACACGCCAGCCATGAGGCGTGTTCGCACACCGATCTTGGTATAGATATGATCAAGGTGAAACTCGACAGTTTTTTCGCTAATGGAAATTATTGCGGCGATAGCTTTATTGGTTCGGCCTGCAAGAACCAATCGAAGGATTTCTTTATCATACGGTGGGATGCTCAACAGCCTAGCGACATGCTCACTGATCTGTCTCGTTCGCCGGTACCCACTAATATGAATCGCTGAAATCTTTTTGTCGTACAAATATGACCATAGCTGAAACGCCTCTTCTTGTCCCCTTTGGCTGATAGGCTCATCCTGATGGTGCAAACGCGGATTGTAGAAATTTCCCTGTTCTTTGTGCGCGTGACGGATGATGTAGAACGTTGGCATGAGGTGGGATTCTTCTAACAGGTATTATCGCGCCAAAGCTGTCTCCAAAATATTTGTGTCTATAAAGGCACAATAGGAAGATCTTATGAAAAGAATAGAATTGAAAATTCAAGGAAAGAAACCCGCCTAGGAGATTTAACCGGTGAAATGCATATATTCCCCGAAAAGGTTGCCTATCAAACACGCGTATAGTCTTGATTGAAAGTTGACAGCAACACGTTCATCATGTTTCTATCTGTTCAATCACATGGCAGTCTTGACTGAAATCATCAGCGAGCGCCATTCTTCATGAGAAGGGAAATGCGCGTTCAAAAGCCGGATTATCCTCAATGCAGCCTTGGAGTCTCCGACCCTCACGTCTCAGCTAGCATGGTGGACTGAAATATGATTTCGATGAACAAATGACCGATCCAGGCTAGCTCGACGTACGCGACATTCAATGACAATGCCTGGGCGAATGTCAAGTGACTTTACCAACTCCTCAGGTATTAACACGACAAGAGACTTGCCCTCTGAGTCCCTTAAGAGGTTGGCAAATCCTTCCACAGGATTAACCTTTTCCACCTGCAACTCCACCTCAATAAATCCGGAGACGGTGGGTGATGGTTGGAGAGAACGGACGATTCCGTTGATATCGGACCAATTCTCAATGATTTGCATGAATGCTATTGTAATATATAGAAGTTAGTTTTCAATACCCTTAAATTAGAAGGGTTAGATTGGGTTACATCAAGTATTTGACAATGGCTGTCGCAATATCTTGACCAGTGAATTCCTGATAGAAGCTGTAAGCTGGCGAGGGATTCACTTCAAAACAATAATAGTCACCCTCGGGTGTGCGCTTCAAGTCAATTCCACATAGCGGAAGATCAAGCATTTGTGATAAGCTCAGACAGCGGGCCAAAATCTCGGGGGGTAAATCTATCGATGCCATTTTTATACCATTTTGCTCGTCGCTGGCGTAGCGATAGTCTACAGCTTCTGTACTGATTTCAGTGGCGAACACCGCCTCACCTACAATATGGACTCTCACATTCACGCCTGGAACAAAAGCTTGAAACTGAGTCGGCAGGTACCGGATCCTTTCCAGTTCATTCACTTTGTAGCCATTTAGCATCTTGACAACTGAACGCTCAGAACTGATTGACTTATAAATCACCCTGCGATGGACACGAAGAAAATTCCTGGCCTCTTCCGGTTCATTTGTAATCAGTGTGATCGGGATGCGAAATCCGGCTTTGTTGATGAACTGTGATTGATAGGGTTTGGATATATTCGAACTCATTGCACGCGGGCGGTTCATCACTCGACAATCAGAAATTTCTATCCAATCCGTCAAGGCACGATGGAACAACTGTGATTTATAAGAGGCGCTGTAAATGTCCCTTGTCTCAATCAGTGCTCGATCGTGCAGCTTGTTCTCTGGCAGGTCTTGAGAATCCATGAGGCGAAGGTAAACGCCTGAAAACTTCCGCAGTGACCAGTCTGCTCCCTGGATTCGAATCTCGCCACGCACTTTTCCTTTCTTAATTTCCAGATGGATGTCAGAGTACCCAGCCTGGCGCTGATTGAAAAGTAAAAATGGCACGCCTAATTTTTCGGTTGCTTCCATCACAAGCCGGAGAGGCGATTCGGAAGGAATACCACACAATAGGATCATTATTATGCTTCTCTATTTTATTAAGGCTTCGCGAGCTTGGATTCCAATAACTGGACAATTGCAGAAAGTTCAGATATGGTTTGGGCATGGGGAAAGGGTGTGACGCTACAAACTTTCCAGCCTGTCCTTCCTGTTGTATCTGCTCTGTTTGTCGCTGTTCGCGCGAATAACACTTGTAAGAGGTCACATCCCGTAAGGTGTGCTAAGCGTTTCAATGGAGCGCCATACAGCTTACTCAAACGACCTGTCACATTGGGAAGGGAGACCAGCATATTTTCTTGTTCCTCCAATAAATTCTCCAAGTAGAAGGTAGGTTCACGACTGATTGGAGGAGATACAATTTTCTCGAAGGCAAATGCCCCGAAATTTAATTGCGGCCGATGAGGTGAGTACATTTTCTCCTGTACCCAACGAGGATCGCTGGTGAAGTGGAAACCTCGCACAGGCAACCTAACCTTCCCCGCGAGCATAAGCCATTCGGCATGGCTACGAGTCTGAACACCTAAACCCATTGGACTCACCCGGTTCACTACCGGGCAGGGCAGGCTGCTCAACCAGCTTAGATATAACGCATACATCTCCATTGCTGCATAATTTTGATCTATGGCTGAGGCAAAGTAGGGTACAGTGGGTGCTAGAAGTCTATTAAACACAACCCCAATACATCCCGACTTAAGAGAAGTGCCATCCCGAAGTCGCAGGTCGGTCGTCACCTTTCCGTCTTCCAGACAATGCTTCCAGAAAGATGAATAGGCCAACTCCTCGTCGAGGACGAGTTTGACCTGATCAGGTCCATGCCGTGCCTTAAGCATGACATGGACCTGAAGTGCTGTTTGATCGTTAGGATGGGCCAGGATTAGAAAACGCATCGTATCCCAAATCTATGGTCATCCGTCAGCTTTTCCTTGTGGTGGTCCGCTTCTTTTTCGCGCCGGTTGCCTTTGTCTGCTTTTTAGGACGGGTTTCCTGTACGTCTTCCTCTTCGGCTAGCGCGCTCTGACGCAGATTTGGACGAAGGCTGGCGTCAATAAAAGGTTCAATGGACCCTAATCGATTTTCCAGGGCTGCCAATCGTGCCTCAAGATTACCAGCACCATATTGCCCCAGCCCTGAGGAAGTCGCTCCAAGGTTCCCGGGCCAATCCCCTAGCTTCTCCCCTGGCTTTTCGAAATCCTTATCTTTTTCTTTGGGATCCTTTTCATTGGGGTCTTTTTCCCAGGTATCCTTGATTTCTTTGAAGTTCTCTTTGAATTCCTTGCGATCCTTCTCCTTGAATTCCTTGCGTTCCTTGAATTCTTTTCTGAGCCCCTTGTCATCAAAGATGTCTTTAATTTCTTTGCCGCGTTCCTTGAGCTTGATGCAGGTAACGGATAGATCTGCTGTCATAGTGGAGCCTGAGGCACCAATGTTCGTTACAGCAACGCAAGTATTCGTGCCTGCGTACGATCTTGAATTGGGTGTGGATGCGTTATTAAAGGTGGTGTTGTTTGAGCTTCCAGGGTAAGGATCGCCTGCATCACCCCGGTTATTGCCCTGCTCCAGGTCTCGGAGGCCATCAGCCTGCATGAGTGCAACCTTAGGATGGTTTTCGTCTGAATTCGAGGCGATGGTTTCATCCACATGCCAGATCAATAAACCCGAACCGGGCAGCCTCTGATCATACAATGTCTGTTGCCGGTTTTCGACCAGGAAATATTCGGTCCCGGACGCCCCGTTACTCCATAGCTTATAGATCATGAAGCTGGTCTTTACATCATTGATATTGACTGCGGTACTATTGCTATTTGGACTTGTGACGGAGACCCACTCCTGGTTGACTTTGCACCATGCGCTCGGATGCGCCGGAATATCGCCGCCACCGTTCCAGCTTCCACCACTCATCAGACACCAATTTCCAACTCCTTCGCCTGAATAGTCAGTGTCATACAAATCTGGAAAGCCGAAAAGCAGATGGCCGAGTTCATGGCAGCACACGCCGATTCTAGAGTCTTCTGGCACTGTTAAATATGCGTAGATCTGAGTGCCATCGGCATTGTACGCTCCACCGGAAAGGACCCATTTGTGAGACCATATATCGTTGGCACTGCCCGTGACTTCAGCGCCTGCTCCGGCATGAATAACGATGAAAGCATCTACAAAACCGTCACCATCGTTGTCATAAGGGCCGAAGTTAACATTTGGGTCAGCCGCTATGGCAGCATCCCGGGCCATTGTACGTGCGTTTGGAAGGGCCGATCCTGTGCCAGAGCCGCCATTCGCATACTGCTGCAATGTCATGGGTAGCTGATAGGGTCCCACAACTGTTCCTGTGATATCCACAAGGTTATTGGTCACCTCTCGGTAATACTCTTTAACACTTCCGTTTGGTAACACCCCTACCGAGAAAAAGAGATCTTGGAAGTGCTGCTGATTCTGAGCCATTGCCCGGTCGCTAAACTCTACCAGCACAACAATCACCTGCAATGTACCTCGTAATGGTGCCCGATTCGCTGCAGCGGCGCGCGCAATGTGCAAGGGGGTGCCAACTGGAAACAAGCCGCCCGGGTAAATCAGGCCGTCATTCAAGCCTGGGGCAGTCTTATCACGGACCTGCAATAGGTTTGCGACTATATCCGATGTTGAGCTGCGAAGTTGCTCCAACTCTTGCTTAATTTGATCCCGTAACTCTGGGCTGGGAGCTACCATGCAGCACTCGTCAGTCTCGTTTTCCCGCGCCTGACGATAGATGTTCGTAATGTTTTCTAGGAAATGTGGTTGAGATTTCGTGTTCATTTTTGCCTTTCAAGGAATTAGTAATACGATCTCTGACTTATTGCAACAGAAAGCTGATTCAGAATTTGTGAATTCTTTGTTGGGTAACCTCCTTCTAACTTGTGATCTCTACATAGGAAAGGCTTAGTGTTCAAATTGTGAATAATATGTAGCATAAATAGCCTCCAGTTTCGCTACGCCTTCATTGTGCTTATCCTTGTCATCATCCATTTTCAACTTTTGCTATCAGATGAACCCGATACTGTAGTTAAATAGTTCACACACGGGAACAGTAATCTTTGGGCGCTTTCGGACGATCATCCATACAGTAGGGCATCCAGAGCGCTTGTGAAAACCCCAGACTCCCAACTACAAGACAGTCGTTAGTATAGGCGTGCATGAAATCATACATTGAACATCCGATTGATTCTAGCTAGGAATTTCCCTAGTTTCTACCAACAAACCTTGTTGTAATGCCCAAACTCCAGCCAGCATGCGTGTTCGCACACCAATCTTTGTGTAGATATTTTCAAGATGAAACTCAACCGTTTTCTCGCTGATGAAAACTTGAGCGGCAATCGCTTTGTTGGTATAACCCGCAAGAACTAACTGGATAATTTCCAATTCGCGGGAGGTGAGATCAGATAAGGTTGTCATAGTCAATCCCTTAAAGATAGTGGTACCTAAACCCTTTATAGGTATAAACGCAAATAAAGTATATTTTTCCTTACGGTTAAAAAGAAAAACCGCAGGGTACGGCACGCCTGCGGTTGGATACTGTATGCGAACAGCTGCAGCTGTCTATGTAACGATCATCTAACTCGTTACCACCGTAACCTTCCAGGAGGCGCGCAAATATAGGTTGTAGAGCTAAACGGGCTGGAATTCATATGCATATATGCCTCCTTTCGTAAAATGATTTGAGCAACCGAGTGATGCATAATTAAAATCATATATCTTTCAGCGGAGTGAATCTAGCTAGGGATTTCCCTAGTTCCTACACCTATGCCCTGGCGTAATGCCCAGACTCCCGCCAGCATGCGCGTCCGCACGCCAATCTTTGAGTAAAGTTTGTTAAGATGGAACTCAACCGTTTTTTCGGCGATGCAGATTTCCGTGGCAATCGCCTTATTGGTCCGCCCAGCGAGAACCAACTCAAGAATTTCTATTTCGCGCGGCGTGAGATCCGATAGATTTGCCATTTTTCCTCCTGAGCAAATTGAACACCAATACTTTCAGAACTTATAATGCCATAGCCGCGCTGATTTCTACGATGATTTGATTGGAAATTTTTGCTGGTGTTTTATAGGATCCCTAATTGGATAACCTCCCTGTATAAAGGTGCGCTGGTTGATACAATTGTTAATACTATACAACTTTTCAGAATGAATTTCAAGACCAATTTTGTCCGATTCGGAAATAGGACAAAAATTAGACAATACGGGCAACCATATACTCACCATTCACGCATATCGATCTTCCAACTCAATTACCGCTTGTCTCATTAAAAAGTAAACTTTTTGGATGAATTTGTAGTCTAAAATTCAAATTTCAAGTTGACCTACGCATGTCAAACATGCGCGCGGAACTCAGTAAGTTACCTTCACCGTCACCGTCTTTGATTCAATAGCTTTGTTCTCCCACGGCCGAGCAAGCAGAAACGTGATTTTGTGCTCACCCGCTTTCTGCGCCCGGAATCGGAAGACCTGGTTGGTCGGATCACCAGGTTTCGTATCGCCTGCTGGTTTTTCATTTTCAGTGCTCAAAAGCTGAATGGCATTGGGAAGAGATTCTATCTTCCACAAATACCCGGCTGTGGCAATAGACTTGAGTGAAATCGTAAATACCCCGTCGATTGCCACCGTGATACTGTCCATTGACATATTATTCTCTCTTCAGGATCAGGAAAACCATTTATGCCATACACCAGAGTCAGCGCTCTGGATAAAGCAATCGAGCCGGCCCCGCGCCCATGAGCTGACTCCAACGCCAGCGCTCACAAGCCCGCCCAGATCTTCTTCATGGCTCCAGTTCGAACCATCCCACCAGCGATGCTTCAAGTGCGAATCTTTGCCTGGGTAGAACACATCCAAGCGATTTTCTCCCCAGGATACGGCGCTGGGATCCCCATATAAAACCCCTCCCAGATCCTCCCATTTACTCCATGCAGTTCCATTCCACGAGCGATGCCAGAGATGCATTTCCTCTCCACGTACAAACACGTCAAGTCGGTTTGGCCCCCACGAAGCAATTGTCGGGCTGGAACTCAATCCGCCTCCCAAATT
>DASWEH010000214.1:0-8057 GCA_036394895.1 Anaerolineales bacterium | reverse complement strand
CCCAAGCCCCACAACAGGCCCGCGTGGATGTCAAGTGGCGTCGAATCATCCACATGCTCCATCAGACGAACCGCCCATTGGTGGCTTTCACTGATCGACATGCTGGATTGCCAGAACCAGGCTAAGGTGATTGCCAACCGTTGACCAAGCTCAACACTTTTGCCGGTAGAGCAATTCCATTCGAGAATGGCGCGAATATTCCCGAATTCCTGCCTCATCTTGCGGGTGTATTTGACGCGTTCGCGCGAACGGACAAGCGGTTCGACCTTCCGCGCAAACTCAAGGAAATACAGGGCGTGCTGGCGGCGGATTTGATCGATCTCATTGCTCTGGAGCAGACGTTCATGGGCATACTCGCGAATGGTTTCGAGCATTGTAAATCGGGTCTGACCATCGGCATCCTGTGATTGCAACAACAAACTGTTGTCGACCAGCGTTTCCATTTCATCCATGACATCAAAGCCAAGGTCGTTATCTACATTACAGATGACTTCCGCGGCATCCAACGTCCAGCCACCGACAAATACAGAAAGCCTTCGAACAATTTCTTTGTAGAGTCGCCCAGCAGTTCATAGCTCCAGTCAATTGCGCCTCGCAGGGTTTGTTGTCTTTGGGGTAGTTCGCGCACACCACCGCGTAAAATATCGAAGCGGTGCTCCAGCCTGGAAAGCAATTCGCTGGGCGTCATCATTTTGATGCGTGCCGCGGCAAGTTCAATGGCTAGAGGCAATCCATCGAGGCGGTGACAGATTTCAGCAATGGCGGGCGCGTTTTCATTTGTGACCGCGAAATCCGGTTTGATGCTCCTGGCGCGCTGAATGAATAATTCCACAGCCGTGTATTGGGATGTATTTTGCAGATCAATGTATCCGTGAAGCAATGGAACAGCCAGCGGCGGAACAAACAATTCCTTCTCACCGCGCACTCGTAGCGCGGCACGACTCGTCACGACCAGCCGCAATTTGGGGCAGGTCTCCATCAGTTCCACAATTTTTGGTGCGGCTTCCAGCACCTGTTCAAAGTTATCCAACAGGAGCAACATTTCTTTGTCGCGCAAATAATCCTTAAGCTTGCCAAGCAGTGAACTTACATCGTTTGTCTCGCGGATGCCAAGAGTATCGGCAATCGTCGAAACCACGAGATCAGGATCCCTGACCGGCGTCAGCCGCACGAGATAGACCCCATCCTCGAAATCAGCGCGCATATCCAACGCGATCTGTAATCCCAGACGAGATTTTCCCGTGCCTCCAGGACCAATCAGCGTGATCAGGCCAACATCCTGCCGAAGAAGCATTTCCTTCGCAAAAGCCAACTCCTGCTCACGCCCAATCAATGGATTGCGAGGGATAGGTACATTGGTTGGATGATCATGTTTTTCATCCGGCGCGTGCCTGCTAGGCGCGGTTTCGAACTGTTCTGTTAATAAGAGCGCCAGATCGTTTTCCACTAGTTCTCTGAGCTCATTGGCATTTAAAAAATATTTATAAGAGATCGTATCCTCCCCTTTGATATGAGCCAGCATTTTCTTAAGCGCAGGCTCTCGTTCGACCTTCGGATCCTTGATATAGATCAATCTGGGAATATTCGAAGAGAGAAGAAGTTCATCCTCCAACCCTGAGATGTGTTCACCTTCCGGAACCCAGCCATAACTTTGCCAGTAAATCCCGATGAAGATATGGCTTTGTGAGAGATAAGAACGGTAAAGTTCATGCGAGGGATGAGAACGCGCGCCCGACTCAAACATGACAGGCACAAGTCGCAGGTTGATGATCGCCTGGCGCGTTGCTTCACGTTCTTCCGCCAATTCCTTTAAGGTTGAACTGATGAAAACCCGCAGACGGTAATCCGGGGTGCGGATGACTGGTTTATCTTTCTGAACGCTTTTGTCTTCCAAAGTGACCCTCACCAAGAATCAATAAACTCAAGATTAAATTTGTTATACGCCGGTATATGAGTCAATCATTAGGGTGCTTTTTCCGCACTGACTTTTTTTCTAGGCGCGCCAGACGATGATTGATTTCCTCGCGCCAATACTTCCGCATATAGATAGCCAGATCAGCATGCTCCACATGCTCAAGCGCTGAACGCGTCCACTTAAGAGCCATCTGTGCATCACGGCACTTGTGTTCATAATATTTTGCCATTTCGATATGGGCATAGATATGCCCATTTGCCGCGGCTGTTTCCCACAAGCGGACCGCTTCCTCAAAGTCACCGCGTCTCTTTTGCAGGATGGACAAGCGCTTCACGGCCAAGCCGAAATCTGCTTCCGTTAAATTGAGTTCGAGTCCACGCTCGAACAGGCGCGCGGCTTCCTCCCAATGCCCGAGGTCCTCGAACAGCTTGCCCAGCGCGACGAAATCCAGTCCATGTTCCACGCGGCCATCGTATGGATTCTCCATTGCCTCATTGATATGGGCCAACAAGGCTGCCATGGCAACCACATCCATCGCGTTGTGATAGAACACCCCCACTAACGGACGCGCGTCACCAGTCCGCAGATAGTCGAAATACAACCAGGGCACCTCGTAGCCTTGCACTTCTTCCAAGGAACGCCTGAAGCTAAGAACATGCTGTTCCAGGTACTTCAACGCCCGTGATTCAAGCCGGTCGCGCCACAACCGACGTGCCAGAGGCAGTAGATCAAGATGAGCATACTCTTCAAAGGGAATCGGAATATGATGCAAACGGTAACGGGTGGCAAGCAGCGGCGCGTCGAAGGCTTTACCATTGAATGTAACCAGGGCTTGCGCGGGTGCAAGAAATTGAGTGATCGCCTCCAGTATGGCTGGCTCTTCGGCCGGGTCGCGCATGAAGAACTGCTTCAGGACAAACTGATCCTCTATAAAACGCCCAATGCCGACCATGAAGGCGTAGGTGCCTGTGCCACCGGAAAGGCCAGATGTCTCCGTATCGAGGAAGGCGAATCGGCTGAGTGGCATATCAACCAGGCGTGGGTCATTTGCCCATTGAGAAATCAGGGAAAGCGGCAGAGAGGAAACAATCGGAGAGATACCGTGACGATAATCAGGCGTATAAATCTGTTCGACAATGAATACCTCGCCGCGCGGAGTGGGGTGGAACTCTCCCGCTACGACTGAGTCGATCTCATATGGGGATTTCGGCTTTGGCGGCGCGAGGTCTGCCGGTCCTACTTTGACGCCGAGGGCCTTTAGTTTCTCTGATAGTCTTTGTGAAGAATTCATTCAAGATCCTGTTAGGCATGATTATAACTAAAGCATGTCTATAAACAGGTTAGAAGTTTATGAAATAAAATAGCCCGTCACAACTGTGACGGGCTGATGTGTTTAATTTCGATGTCATTGTGATAGCTGGTGATCAAAACGATCTATTCCAGAATATTGAGGTTTTGGTAGTGCAATGACAAATAAACGTCCCCAACTGGAGCTTCCATCTTTCGCGATGCAGGTTTGGAAAGTTACATGGCGGTCACCGAAATAAACCCGTTTGAACATTTGCTCGGCAGTCAACGTTTCATCTTTATTCAAATTGTGGAAAGAACTGTATGGACTGGTAGGCTGCAAGGCTTGATATTGAAGTACTTCTGTGATCACAAAATATTCAACTTTCCCATTTCCATAAACCAACCGGACTTCCTGTCCGACGGCAAGTTGTGCAAAAACTTTACCGGATAAATGATTATGAGCCAGCAAACCCACGTTCCCAAATTGAGATGCCATACCGAATTGGGTCAACTTGCCATCCTCGCTAGAAACATAACCGGCGTTGCCAGCCGGCTGTTGGACAATGGGCAATGCCAGTACATCAGCGACATACACACCACGCAAAACGCTGGCTTCACCGTTTTGGACGGTTTTAGAAAAGTTGGGAAAATTGGGAAGAGCCGAATCGCCATTGCCTAATGCAAAGGCAGAGTTCGGATTAAAAAAGACAGAGAGGAAAACTGCAAGCAGAAGACTAGCATTCAAAGCAGTTCGGAGGGTTTGATTTTTGAGCGTCATTGTTTCTCCTTTTCGATAAAGGTGCTCAATCTAACCCAGCGAACTTTTTGGATCGCTTTCGGCAACCTGGCTGTCATGATCCCATTTGAGGCGGGATTTTAGATCCATGGCTTTGCGTCCCCGTCTTTCAACGGGTTTGCCTTTATCGAACGAATAGATGATAAGGTTCCAAAAAAAAGAGCCTGGTTATTTACCAGGCTCGCCAAGAACATTAAAATGATTTGATCTTCGGCAACCTGGCTATCGTGACCACGTTTTGCGTGGCTTTAGATCCATGGCTTTGCGTCCCCGTCTTTCAACGGGTTTGCTATTTTCGGATATTGATTGACTAGATTATAGCAATATGTTCAATGGTTTTGCCTTTCAATTCAGCAATATAGACTTACAAGAATGCAATGCAGATTTTCATGTCTATTGCACTTTTGGAGTTGCTACAACAAATAGACGTCCCCAACTCATGTTTCCATTCGCTTTGATGCAAGTCTGGAATGTGAGGTGATGGCTGCCTGTATAGACGCGATTAAACATCTGATTGGCGGAGAGGGTTTCGGAATTATCGAGGTTAAGAAATGTGCTTTGCTGACTTTGAGGTTGTAACGCCTGAAAATGCAAGACTTCTGTAATAACGAACTTCTCTATTCTTCCATCTCCATAAACCAGTTCCACTTCCTGACCAACAGAAAGTCTGGAAAAGGATCTGCCGGAGAGGTTGTTGTGAGCCAGCAGTCCTATATTTCCATATTGAGTAGCTGTATCGAACTGTGTCACTTCCCCATCATGATTGGAAACATAATAGGGATCATCGGCGGGCTGTTGAACAACAGGGAATGCCAGAGTATCAGAAACATACACGCCGCGCAATACATCCGCTTCACCGCTTTGAATGGGGTTGTAAAAAGCTGGGAAATCCGGGATGCTACTTTTAGAATAGCTAACTGTGGGTGAAAAGCCTGGGGCTATAAAAAAGGCAACAAAAGCAAATGCAAGAAGATTTAGTTTTATTGTGATTCGGGTCATTGTCTGTTGAGCATCGTTGAAGATTAAATTGGATTAAGATGTTCAAACCAATACGAAAACAGAATGATGCGATGGCTGGTTTGTGTTTACGCGTTCCGTAGTCTCCTTGATTAGATTTAACCTGCGGGATTTTATCAAAGCATTAGAAATTTGCACGGATAATTGCCATACGATTAGCCTACAAGACAGCGACGCCAAAATTACAACTTTGTAATGATAAAAAGTATCCTCCCTGCAACGAAGAATGAAGAAGGCTTTTTGCCAGGTTTATTCTATATTTGTGCTACACTTGCGCATCTTTTTAATCATGAGCGCATCAAAAAATCGCCTTTCTCTTTGGATGAAGCTTCTCTATGGCTCAGGCGACTGGGGTATCTCCAGCATTAGCATGATGCGTTCCATTTTTTATGTAATCTATCTGACAGATGTAGTGAAACTAGAGCCGCGTCTGGCGTCGTTCGGCGCGCTGGTTGGCATCTTCTGGGATGCGGTCAATGATCCGATCATCGGAATTCTTAGCGATCACCTTCACACGCGCTGGGGAAGACGCCGCCCATTTTTGTTGTGGTTCGCGATTCCCTTTGGATTAAGTTTTGTCACTCTCTGGTCTGCCCCAAACTGGGAAAATCAAACGGCGTTACTTATTTATGTGACCATCTCCTTTATGTTGGCAGATACATTGCAGACCTTGGTCGGCGTACCGTTCCTTTCTTTAACCCCGGAACTAACGCACGATTACGATGAGCGAACCACCCTGACAAGTTTCCGCTCCTTCTTCCAATTGACCGGTGCCTTGACCGTTGTCGTGGCCGCGCCTGCCATTGTGGACATAGTCCTGGCGTCAGGTGGAAGTCAACAACAGGGCTTTATGCTCGTCGGCGCGATCTTTGGTGGAGTTGGCGCAATTCCCCTCCTGTTGATCGGGCTATTTGTCCGTGAGACCTCCACACCTGAACAGACGGAAGCCATGCCTTTCCGCGAAACGCTTCGAGCCGCATGGCAGAATATCCCGTTTCGTTACGCCGTAGGAATCCATATGCTGAACTGGTCCGCCGTAGATATGATCATAGTGACGTTTCCCTATTTCCTGTTGTATTGGGTGGCACAGGGAAATTTGCTGGCTTCCATTCACATCTTTGGTTTTGATCTGGCATACGAATCAGCTTTCTTCGGTATTCTGATGTCTGTTTGTATTCTGTTCATTCCGTTCTGGTTGTGGCTGGCAAGGTGGCGGAATAAGCGCGAAGCATATATATTGGGGATGAGTTTCTGGATCACCGTGCAATTGATGATATTTACGATTCAACCTGGGAATACAACGTATCTTCTCACGATCGCCGCGCTGGCCGGGATCGGCGTTTCTGCTGCGTATACGTTGCCCGACTCTATCTTCGCGGATGTGATCGAATGGGATGAACTGCGCACGCGTCGGCGGCAGGAGGGCATCTTTTACGGGATCCGGACCCTCATCCGGAAGTTGACCGGGGCACTGGTCATCTTTATTACACTTCAATTATTGGGCTGGTCTGGCTATGTCTCTCCGCCAAATGGGACGTTGCAATTCACCCAAACTGATTCTGCATTGCATATGATCCGCTTGCTCGTTTCACCCTTTGGCGCTGCGATCCTATGCGGAACGATCGTCCTTGCGTGGCTATTCCCCTTATCGCGCGAGAAATACGCGAGGATACAAAAACTACTGGAACAACGAAGAACACGACTGGCAGAATAAAACCTACTGATTCATCGACCACCAAATAATTGGGATGACACCGCACAAAACACAATCAAAGATAACCAAAATCAACCACATCAGCCACTGAGCAGGCGCTTTTCTTTCCAAAACCGCATCGGATGGATTCTGTGGATTATAGAATACCATCGCCTGCGCACCCGTCGGATAGCGCGCAACGATTTTTCCTGCCCCTGAGCCACCGACTTCAGGTCCGGGTGCGAGTTTCATACTCTGGTATGGTTGCCCTCCCACTTGATAGGAATATTGCACGACCGGATAATCCACCCAGCCACCTTCACTTGAATGTCTTTGCTCGATCCTGGATGTCATCACTGCTCCCATCGTGGACGGCCACTGGCTCACTACTGCCATCTTTCTGCGCATAAAAAAGATAATCGTGAGAAATATGGCATTCAAGATGAACAAAACAAAAGCAATGATGCCAACTGTTAGCAAAAGTTGAGTGTTCATGGATTCTCCTTGGGCGTGTCTCGGTGGTTGAGTAGGCAGTGCTTTTCTGCCATATCTAAACCACCAGTAAACAGAGCACTTTTCATTGCGATAAGTTTTCTTGTCCTTGTTGGTCTCGATATGGGCTTCGCCCTACTCGACCAACGATATTGATTGAACGATTATTTCACTGTCACTTGAATAATTGCCGTATCAACCTTCTGATCGCTTCTCACCACTTGCAACTGCGCAGCATATAATCCACTCAAACCACTGGTATTCCATGTGGCGAGTAGACCATCCGTCGCGGGTTGATTCGACTCCGCAACCTGGATCCATTCCTGCGGATTTAATCCCTGTCCAACCAAAACACGATACAAGACAAAACCATCCCCTGCCGCCGTGCCTTTGATTTCTACCTCACCATTCACTTCCGAAAAAAGATCGGGCGAGCTGATATTTACATTTTGATCGAAAGGTGGGGATTGGATCACATCATAATTCGCCGGGGGGATCTCTAACCCTGCGCCTTCGGCCCAAGAACGGGCATCGCCAGGGACAACAAAATAGACGCGTTCTTCGATCAACTGCGGCAGTGTGAACACCGTTGCGAGCAATCCTGTCTCACGGTTCACTGCATACTTGCGATACATGTTATCTGCTTGAATCGGCTCATTGCCATTCAAGAAAACTTCACTCACCAATTTTGGGCAATTCGCAGTTGGCAACATTCCCGATGGATCACAGACATTCATCACCGAAACATCTGCAGGGATCGTCCAGCCATCCGGCGGCAAATTTTGCGAAGTAATTTGCATCAAGGCGTTCCATAACACAGCCGGGACGCGCGGCGACAAGTCGCTTTTCTCTCG
>DASWEH010000213.1:0-5186 GCA_036394895.1 Anaerolineales bacterium | reverse complement strand
TTGGCAAGCGCAAATAAATCATGTTTGCTGCCCGGCACTTTGCTCAAATCGCCGAAGACAGTCTGCATCTCCTCGATCCAGGCTTCATTCTCGGGATCTTCTTTTTTCACCCTGACCACTTCATTGATATCGACAGCCCCTGAGAGGCTAGCTGCAGCAGCAAAACGTTCAGGATAAGTTAACGCCAATTTGAACGCGCCATATCCACCCATGGACAAACCGGCCACAAAATTATCTTCGCGCTTGGATGATAATGGGAAGATATCGCGTACAAGCGCGGGTACTTCTTCGCTGATGAATTGCCAGTACTTCAATCCATGCGCCATATCATTGTAAAAACTCAAATGGACAGCCGGCATCACCACCGCAAGATTCAAACTTTCCGCATAACGCTCAATAGAAGTGTAGCGTTGCCAGGCGGTATGATCGTCTGAGTGACCATGCAGAAGGTAAAGCGTGCGAAGTTTCTTGCGCGGCTTTTTCTGTGCATCTGCCAACGGGCGTTGCGGCAAAAGGACATGCATTGTACAGCCAAGCCCTAATGTCTCTGAGAAAAATTTGACTTCTGTAAGGATCATGGTGTCTCCTATGATGCACCGCGCTGAGCGGAGAGCGGGTGTTCGTTCCGCTCCTAGTCGAAGCGCAGATAACATAATAACTTGGGCCTATTTGGAAGCTTGCACTCCCTCCGTTCAGCGTGGAAGTAATTATTTTGTGGTTGTTTCCAACGGACGCAATTCTTCGAACAATTTATTTCTCAGGTCATCAAAATGCTCTTTGGGCAGATTGCCAATTCCAATTTGCAGGCTTGCGATCAAACCCTTAAGCAGCTCCTGAAATCTGGATCTGTGCATCTCGAAAAAGTTCTCCATTTGCTGTTCGGAGGCAGCCTCCGTATTCTTTTTGTTTTTCCTGCGAGCCCATGAGTCTTTTACATACCCCACCGTAATGCTTGAAAGCCATTTTGCAACAGATGTCAGCACACCTTTGCCAGATCGAAAGTTGGCCCGAAAGACGCCCTGTACCAGTTTCATGTTTACGCCTTGTTTGGCTTTTTGCATGGCAATGGCATACTTTCCAGATTTTGCAGGGTCGAATCCTTCGTGGGCAAACAATTCATGGAGCAGGAAACCTGAATAATAGGCGTCGGTTGCAAGGTTGATCGCCTTGCGCCACTCCAGAAAGAACAGAATCTCCTGGAACAATTCACGAAAGATTCTTTTGAGTACAAACAGACAGCCATCCGAGATCCCAAACCGGGACTGGTATGACAACGCAAAGATTTGATCGTTCGTCAGGTGTTTGTCCTGGCTCTTTGCCAGGTCCGCGACCATATGCTTCCAGAGAAATATCGCCAGCTTTTCATCCAGAAAAGGGATGGGTACCAAGAGCGCAGCGCCAATCAGGATGGAATGATACATCACAGTAAACATGATTTCTGCCCTCCCACCATCTTTTTCACTTCTTCCAGTAGCTCGCCGGATTTCAAGAGCTTCTGCCTCGCGCTGTGGTCATTATACAACGGAGGATACACGTATATCTCTCTAGGCCATGCCGAACATAGAAAACAAGAAATATGTCATTGCGAGGAGTTTCACCTATATGGGCGGAAAAGTCAACTGAACGAAACTGCCAGTTGTATTTCATTTCAGATTTCTTATAATTAGAATAATAATTAGTTGATCCAACTTCAGAAAGGATGGGTAACCATGGCACGCGAAAGTAAGGCGGAACTTGAGATTTGCGAAGTGGTCACAAAACATTTGCGCCCGGACGAAATCCTGCGCGAGTATACGTGGGGTATCAAAGACTTTTCAGCCGCAGCGCGCTTTCTCTTCGGTGCCATCGGAGCAGCACTGGCAAGACGCGACCAGCCCGGATTTTACGTTGGCCTGACAAACAAACGGATCATCCTCGTCGAGGTTAAGGGCAGTTCAGCAACAGGTGAGGTATACAGCATCCCTCTCAGTGACATCAAGGGATTGCACTACAAGAGGGGGGCATCCACTGGGACACTGGATATTCATCTGACAGCAGATACATTGCAGTTAAGTTTTGACAGCAAACCATGGTATCCGCGAGCGCAGAACATGTCAAAACTCATGCCCCTATCACGATCATAAATTGAAATCCACTGACGTCCCAAAAGTGAATTTTCCCCGTTGGTCAGATCCCAACGAGTGTAGGGAGATAAAACATGACCGAATCATCTCGCATTTCCACATCCCTGGCTCTGCACTACCTGGAGCAGGCGGAGACGTATAAGAAGCTGGGACTCAGAGCCCAGGTTCGACATGAATTGGAACGGGCGAGAGGGCTTGATCCATACATCGCCCAGGAGGATCGTTATAGGGCATTACTCGATGAGGCAGCTTATCAACCACAGGTTGATTCGGGATTGAAAGTTCCACTCCGCATAGGAGCGGGCATGTTATTTGTGAATGCGCTCCTGGGTGCGATCTTCGTGATCATTCTCCTGACGGCGGGAGGTACCACAGAGTTGTCGGGAGGCGATTTTATGGCACCCATCGTGGACGTGATCATTGGCGTAAACCTCTGGCTCGTAAAGGAATCGTGGAAGAGATACACCGTCTGGTGGGCATTGATCGGCTTGGTGATCTTTGGCGTAGGCGCGCTTGTGACAGGTGATTACATCACCCTGATCATTCAACTTAGTTTTAGCGGGTCTTTAATTCTATTGCTCGCAGGACGGCCATCGAAGGTTCGCACCATCGTGGCAGCTTCTATTTTTGTGGTCGCATACCTTGGATTGGTGTGTCTGGTATTTACCTTATCGTTCCTGGGAGTCATGGGTGGAACAGGCGGATGAAGCTCGCAAGTTCCATATACTATTCCTGAACCATCCCATGACACAAGGAAAAAGCCGGGCAGAACCGGCTTTTTCTTCTATCCCAACTCCCCTACCACTTTCTCGACCTCTCCCAAAATCTCGCCGGATTTCACCAACGCCTTCATAGTGTTGTGATCGTTATACAGTGGACGATCAACGTGCAAATGCTCCACATGTTTGCGGATGACCTCCCGCGCGCATTGCGTCCCTTTACCGGGATGGAACTCGCGGAAGTCCAAAGCTTGCGCCGCAGCCATGAATTCGATGCCTAGCACACCATAAGCGTTATCGAGGATCTGCCCATTCTTGAGAGCGGTGTTCAAACCCATCGAAACAAAGTCCTCCTGGTCCGCAGCAGCAGGGATGGATTGAATGCTCGCGGGCGCAGACAAGATCTTTTGCTCCACGATCAAATGGTCGGCGGTATATTGGCTGAGCATCATCCCGGAGTAGAAACCAGGCTCATGGGCAAGGAAATCAGGCAGTCCCTGCGAAAGAGCGGGGTTCGTCAAACGGTTCATGCGTCGCTCGGATAGCACGCATATCATCGTGATCGCCACACCTGCCATGTCCATCGGCAACGAAACCGGAGTCCCCTGAAAGTTCGCGCCTGTGAGCGTCAACTTCAACTCAGGGACAAAGATCGGGTTATCGCCTACGCCGTTCAGTTCGATCTCGACCTGTGTACGTGCATACCTTATGGCATCCCGCGCCGCGCCGATCACCTGCGGCGTTGAACGCATCGAATAGGCATCCTGCACTTTGGTCTTCATCTTGCCCGTTGCGAGATCGGAACCATCGACGACCTTCATGATGTTTTTCGCCGATGTGATCGCGCCATTGAAGCCGCGCAGTTCATGCAGCTTGGTGTTGTAGGGTTTGAGGTTTCCGAGCAGCGCCTCAATGGACATCGCCGCCGCGATCTCCGCCTGCTTGAGGAAACGCTCCATATCGTAGATGTGCAGCGCGGACATGGCGGTCAGCAGATTGGAGCCGTTGATCGCCGCCAGACCATCGCGCGCCTGCAAGCCTGGGACTGGGATCCCAGCCCGCTCCATCGCTTCGTGACCTACGAGTCGTTCGCCGCCTGCCCCGCCATCGGGGTTATAGAAAGCTTCGCCTTCCCCCATGAGTAGCAGCGCGGCTTGCGCCATCGGAGCGAGATCGCCGCTCGCGCCCACTGACCCCTTCTGACAAACAACTGGTGTGACGCCTTTGTTCAGCATTTCCACCAGTGTTAAGGTGATCTCAGGTCTGCAGCCGGAATTCCCGTGCGCATGGACATTGATTCTGCCTGCCAGCGCCGCACGGACGTATTCGATGGGCGCCGGTTCGCCGATCCCCGCCGCATGGTTATAGATCAGATATTTCTGGAACTCCTTCACCTGCTCATCGTTGAGCATCGTCTCTGAAAACTCGCCAATGCCGGTGTTCGTACCATACATGACCTCTTTATTGACGAGCTTCTCCTCCAGCATGAGGCGGCAAATCTTGATCCGCTCCAATGCTTCGGGCGTTAATTCAACTTTCTCGTGATCTCGTGCAATCGCAACGAGTTTTTCAATCGTGAGGGACGAACCATCAAGGGTGATGGGCATAAATAGACTCCTATTTGGAATGTTGAGGGTATTGTACCGCCACTTACAAAGTTATATACTATACAGAAAATGGTAAAAACGGCGATATTGTAATGACTTCCAGCTAATATTTTAAGCTTTAGGGAAACTTTTGTACGGCATGGAGACCCAGTATGTCAGCCAACCCAACATTTCAAGATCTGCTCGATGATTTCTCGGCTGAAGTTTTTGTGGGGCGAGGTGAGCAACTTACTTTGTTTGAACAAGCATTAGAGGCTTCTCGCCCACCATTTTTGATTCTAAACATTTCTGGACAAGGTGGTGTTGGCAAAAGCACTTTATTAGATCGTTATGAGCAATTAGCTGTAAGCCATAAAGTAGCTAGTGCTTTGCTCAATGAGGATCATATAGCAATTCCTAAAATTTTGGCATCAGTTGCCACACAATTAAATGCATATGAGTTGGATTTTGATACATTTAATGGACGCTATCGCAAATATCTTGAGTTGAAAGAGCAGGTGGAATCTGACCCTAAAATGCCATCGGGTTTATTTGATTTTGCTCTGCGTGGAGTGACAAAGATTGGCTTCCGTAGTTTAAAGCGTATCCCACTTGCTGGGGAAGTATCAGATGTTTTTCTTACTCCAGATGCTGAAGATGCAATTGCTGACCAAACCAGCGCATTTGCTAAGTATATTTTCCAAAAATTTTCTAATAAGGATGAGAGAATCCTGCTTTTGGAAACCGATGCGGAGCTG
>DASWEH010000212.1:0-2978 GCA_036394895.1 Anaerolineales bacterium | reverse complement strand
GCCAGCGCCACATCTTCCACTGTATGATGGACATCGATATGCAGGTCACCTTTTGCCTGTACGATGAGGTCGAATAATCCATGCACAGTCAAGTGGGTCAACATGTGGTCAAGGAAGCCCACGCCTGTGGAAATTTCGTGTTTGCCTGTTCCATCCAGATCCAACTTAATTTGAATTTGGGTTTCATTCGTTTGGCGTGATATTTCGGCTGTTCGCATGTTACTCCTTTTGGACTCCAACGTCTCCAGACGTTGGATAACCGAAGTCATGCCCCACTGGGGTGCTTCGCAAAGACTTCGGACTCCGATTGCAATGCCTTCACCAACACATCCGTATCCTGCGGTCTGCCTACAGTGATGCGAATATGGTCCCGCAAACCCGGCTTATTGAAATAACGGATAAAGATTCCATACTCCTGTGCCAGCCGAGACTTGAGTTCAGCGGCATCGCGCCCGATGACCTTGCACAGAATGAAATTCGATTTGGTAGGATATGGTTTGAGATATGAGATTTCCTGTAAAAACCCAAATAACCGTTCGCTCTCATTTTTCAAAAGCTCAACAACTTTTGATAACTCGTCCACGTGATCCAAAGAAACCTGCGCCGCAACACTCGCTGCCACGTTGACATTGTATGGCTGTTTGGATTTCCATAAGATGGGCATCAGCCACGTGGGAAACGCTCCATAGCCGATTCGCAAACCAGCGAGTCCTGCCCATTTGCTAAAGGTACGCAAAACAACTAGATTTTCATGCAATGGCACTTCGCGAATACGACTTAACCCTGCGCCAAGATTTTCGCCTGCAAATTCAATATAGGCTTCATCTAGCACAACTACTGTTGGCAGAGTTAACAACTGATCAATTACATCCGGAGGAATCATTGATCCATCTGGATTGTTGGGCGATGTAATGAATAAGAGCTTCGGATGATATTCGTCTATAGCCTTGCAGATCGATTCCATATCCAGCGAAAAATCCGCGTTTCTGGGAACTTCAAGACAACGCGCCGCGTTCAGTTCTGCATCGAAGGAATACATTCCAAATGTAGGTGGACAGGAGAGAATACAGTCATTCGGCGCAAGAAAAACTCTCATGAGTAGATCAATCAACTCGTCTGCGCCTGAGCCTGCCAAAAGATAGTCTTCTGAAACACCGGTAAATATTGCAAGCGATTTTCGCAAGGCGCGGCTTTCGGGGTCTGGATAAATGTGCGGGAAATCCAATTTACCGAGCGCTTCACGAACAACCAACAGTGGTCCGTACGGATTTTCATTCGCATCCAGTTTTACAATTTGAGAGGGATCGCGCCCAATACGCGCTGATAAAACCTCAAACGGTTCGATGGGGGTATAGGGCGGTAGTGATTCAAGATGAGGACGAATGTTCATGCAGCCTCCTTCGACCGTAACAAGGCGGCATTCGCATGGGCATCCAGCCTTTCGGATTCAGCGATCGTCGCTGCAATTGGACTGATCGCTTGAGCGGTGCTTCCATCGAGCGCGATCAAGCTAACGATTTTCACAAAGTCCCACACATTGAGCGGAGAGGCAAACCGGGCGGAGCCTCCTGTCGGCATCACATGACTCGGTCCAGCGAGATAATCTCCTAACACTTCAAAAGAATGTTCCCCCATAAAGACACCTCCTGCGTTGTTAACTTTCTCTACCCAACTCCAGGGATCGCGCACTGAAAGACCGAGATGCTCAGGAGCATATTCGTTTGCCAGTTGCACAGCTTCATCGAGATCACTGGTCAACACCGCACCGCCGCGATTTTCCAGAGAAGCAAGGATAATATCGGCACGCTGACGATCTTCAAGTTGTTTCGCGATTTCCACTTGAACTTTTTCAATCAAAGATCCCGAAGGCGTAAGCAAAATAGCAGAAGCTAACAGATCATGCTCGGCTTGTGCCAGGAGGTCCGCTGCAACCCACGTAGGATTAGCAAATTCATCGGCGACGACAACTGTCTCTGTTGGACCCGCAAGTCCATCAATTCCCACCACACCGTAGACTTGCCGCTTTGCCAAGGTAACAAACAGATTGCCAGGTCCGAAAATCTTATCCACTGCGCGAATGGTTTCCGTCCCATACGCCAGTGCGGCAATTGCCTGTGCCCCACCCAGAGGGTAAATCTCATCCACCCCAGCAATGGCACAGGCGGCCAGAATGATCGGATCAATAGGTGTTGCTGCATCTGCAAAAGATCGATTGGGCGGAGTCGCTACAACAATTCCCCTCACACCTGCGACACGCGCCGGGATGGCACTCATCAATACTGTAGAGGGAAGCGGAGCTGTCCCGCCTGGAACATAGAGTCCCACGCGCTGAAGAGGACGTATGATTTGCCCAAGCGTACCACCCAGGTCATTGGTAAACCAGGAGGTCAATGGCTGATGTCGATGAAAGGATTCGATGCGCGCCGCGGCTTTTTCAAGTGCGTGACGCTGGGTTGGAGAAATCGAATCCAATGCAGTTTGGATCAAATCTTTTGAAACAGGAACCGGTTTGAGGTCTAACGAATCCAGACGCTTTGTCCAATTCTGAAGCGCTGGGTCGCCGTTCGTCCGCACATCTTTCAAAATTCGAGTAACAGCTTCTTCAGCAGTCAATCGTTCACCGAACAACTTTGCGATATTATCCACCACACGTTGACTAATAGGGAACTCATCCGGCGGTGTACGTTTGAGTATTGTCTGTCTTGCGGTTGGTGGATCGTATTGATTGAACATGGTTATCCTTTCAGCGCAGTGAGCATGGCTTTATAGCGCGGGGGTTCTTCTTCAAAAATATATGTGACGGGTGAAACGATAATGCCACTGCCACCGATATTGCGCAACTCCGTGATGGCTCGCGAAAGATCATTACGGTGAACAACGATACTGACAGAGAACCATTTTTGTTTGGCATCTCGAACAATGACAGGACTGATGGTGGGACCCTGTAAGCCGCTGACGATGGTTTCATTGAACATTTT
>DASWEH010000211.1:0-4814 GCA_036394895.1 Anaerolineales bacterium | reverse complement strand
AACTCACTGGGGCCAGAACATTGGCCCATAGACCCTCTGATAACGTCTGCCCTGGCTGTCCTCGCCTGTAGCCACTGCCCGGAATGGAGTATTGGGAACAAGCAACGCACCGTGAAAATCATCGTTGCTGGATTGCGAACTGAAGGATGCCGCGGCCAGCTCACGCCATCCGTTATCGTAAAGCTTTATCTGCAGGCTGCGAACGTTATTGCCTGACGTTGTCGCCTCAGCGTCGAAGCGTTCGCCTTTACCCGGTTGGCCCTCGATGCGAAACATGCCTTCGTGCGCGGGTCGCCCACCAAGCTTCACAAAGCGAAAGTCCACGAGAAACAGATCAGACTTTGCATTTAGCCGCAGAGATGTCCTGCCGCTGGCTTGGAGTCGCAGGCGCCAGAGTCCCGGCGTTGGTTTTTGGATAGCGATCAATATTCCATGCATGAAGCGCGTAGTTTTCGCGCTCGTGCCTTCCTCGAGTTCCCCGCCATTAGGACCGTAAACGTCAATCCTGGGCGGTCCATTATCGGTGAAGCTGGTCAAGTAGATTTGCTGACAATAGGAGTCTACGGGCATCTCAAACTCTCTGGTGGTTCCATCCATGCGAGCGTCAAAAGCGAGGATTAGCTGCTTGGCAAAACTGGACTCCATCAACGCGGCCGCATGGCCCACCTCGCTTTTGTCGAGGTTATTCACCTGACCACCGCTCGCCTCGGCCACATCTCCATAGACGGGGTCATACTTGCCGGTTGAGCGGCTTCGCTTTTGTCCAGAATCGTCCCCGGTAGGTTGCTGCCCCTGAGATTGCGGCAGTGGTAGACCAGTCGGTGTTGGTGGTGGCGAGGATCTCTGAGCCAAGACTTGTTGCGCAGACTTTGGAGTCGACTGGGCAGAATGGCAAGCAGTAAAACAAAATGCGAGTGATAAAAGAAATAGTGAACGATACATTTGCCTCATATCATCGTGCTTTGTGAGAAATAAGATGATGGAGGTTAAACCCAGCCGCTTAAAGTCGCGGTGTTCATGACTAAAAGTATTGACCTGTATTCTGCTTGATAACTTCTCTCTTGCTTTTTGCTATTCCTCTCACATTTCATTCGGTTAGTTGGTTCTGATTTCGTACACAACCTGGTCTGTATACCACTCATCCAGGTCCTGCGACCTGACGCTAACATCTTTTGCTTCCTTGTCTACCAAACCCAAAAGAACGTCTGCTAGTGCGTTTGTTGGACCGTTCGTTCGACGTTTTCCGTGCTCTTCCGAGAAACTAATGCCGCTGAAATTCGCTGGTCTGCGCGTCGCGATGATCTTGAGTATTTCGACTTCAGTGTCTCTGGATGCTGTGATGTTCTCGATGTCAAAAAGGTGGCGGGGTGTGTTATCGCCGTTCAAGGCTTGCTGTCCGTTTGCTTCATCCGGACCAGGAAATGTTTCAATCTCTCCACTTGCTTTCAGATAGATCAGAGTGATGAACACCGGAGAGCGGGTGTTGTTTGTACATAGGACCTGAGCTCTATCGCCCGGCCTTAGAATAATCGAGCCACCTTCCGTTCGCTTTAAGGCTCCACCATCTGCTGCTAGCAGGTTAATGCGGACTTTAGAAGGGCCGGGAAGAGTGAGATTCGCTAGACGTCTCCAGCGCCAGTCAGCTAACAGCCGGTTCTTGAGTATGGCTGTGTCAGTGTCTCGCGTCGGAGATGGAATATCTCCAGTTGCTCGCCGGTAAGAGTAGTTACCATTGTCACTGTCCCATCCCAGCATTACGTCATACGAATTCGCAGTAACACCATTCATCGTGATGAAAGCCAGTGGCCCAACCGCGTCAAGGAGTGCCTTGGCTTTATCTGTTGGTATGTTTGGTTGGATAAACACGCGTAACGGTTGACCTTCAAACCGATATTCGGCGATGACGGCTTGGGCAGCCTCGAATGCTGTGCCGGGCAAATCAGCCTGCACTTTCTTTGTGACAACACCCGCTGAGGTTATAGGCTTGGTTTCAATGATCTCAATTTCGCCGATCTTGTTATCATGGTTTTGAACGTCCGTTCCGTTTTTATAGATATCGAAACGGGATCCCTTCGTCACACCGTGTAATGACCCAGTGTTTAGCTGCAGACGCAATGGATTACTTTCAATGCTCTGAACGACGGGCAGGAAGGATCTTTTGATAACAGTGCCATCACCGAAGAGTCCCGCATTAGTGCGTCCTTCAATCTGCGGCGTCTGAGCTGCCCGCATACTGGCAGTTTTAAAACTAACCCAGCGAAAAAGATCATCGTAAGTAACATTGGGTCCGTTTTGTCGTGCCGCATCCGCTAAGAATTCAGTCAAGAAATGCGTCAAAATGCTTCCGTTGGTGGCGGAGTCAGGCATCATATACGAAAGCTGATCGCTGCGTGATGCAGCTAAGAAAACAATGTCCTCCAGCTCTTGCTTGTTGCTGAGCCAGCCACTCGCAACTTCGCTCTTGGTTGTCAGTGATCGTAAGCGACCATCGATCCTCTCAATCCAAGGTCGGCCCTTGGGAACTAGCAAACCCTTTGTCGCACTTCCTGAGTGACAACTATCGAAAATAACAACAATACTTCCGACGACTTTGCCGTCGGCTCCCTTCATCTTTTGGATTAGTTGTCGCAGCAACTCTTCATAAGTGTCGTCCAACATGTACATCAGCGCATGTCGTTTATCGCGAGCTAGTGTTTGCTTGGCCTTGGGAACCCAAGTGACCAGGACCTCATCGAGATGATCAGTGATCTCATCTCCACTTTGATCGACGACGAAATGGCCATGGCCTGTGTAATACATGACGACCTCGTCTCCAGGCTTTGCCTTGTCAATGAGTTGCCGCTTGAATTCGCTGATGATGTTTTCTTGTGTGGCATTTTCATTTACTAAGACAGTTATGTTCGTCTCCGGAAACGAATAATAGGTTTTGAGCACATAATCCATATTCGCGAGGTCAGGCCCTGTATTAAGGTGACCGAATGCGTCTTCAGGATTCGTACCGCGTTCGTAATCACTGATTCCTACCAACAAAGCACGGCGCTCGTTACTGGCAGGCTGAGCATTCATTGAGCCAAAGACCAAATGGCTCTGACCGCAGTTTGCAGACTTACAATAGAGAACCAGTAATCCAACTACGAATAACAAAGACAGGTACAGGTTTGTTCTGGAAGGAATTAAAAACATCGAACTTTGTGAGAATGGTTAGCCTCCGAACCGAAATATGCGTCGCGGCCGTTTTTTCTCGCACCGCTGGCTACTGCCGATCGTTTTCAACCAACGCGCTCAAAAGGATTCTGCCGGTGGTCATAGGTAGGTCCGAATGTAACCCACTACATAGCGAACGTTTCTCTTCTTCGCAACCACATTCCCGCCATTCGACGGATTGTCCTTGCTCGTATTGAACTCCACGGTACTTAAGACCCTTCCCGAAGAGTCTACCCCGTCTACTATTCCTACGTGCTGAGGACGTCTTCCAGAGGACCAGTTAAAGAAAACGAGCCATCCCTGTTTGGGTCGTCGTTTGGAAGATACCCAAAACGTTTCTCCGTCCGGGTATTTTCGAGCTTTGGCAGCGTTCATCATCACTATGGTGGAAGGGTGGGTCTTACAGTAGTCGCGCGTGACATCCGGCAAAGCATCTCTTAACACCTTGTCATCATCTCCGGGATCTGCGTTTTGAGTGTCGCCCGGATGATCTTTCGGCCATGCGAGACGATGGTGCACACGCGCGGCGGCAAACCCCACGCCTGAAGCGCAGTATGGAACGAACTGATCATTTGGATACTTGAAGGGGAGTCCGTACAAAGCGAGGAAGGCTTTAACCTTCGTGGGGGTGGGAGGTTCTTTGCGACTCACGCGCAATTGTGCGTACTCCTTTGCGAGCTTCAATGTTTCAAGTGCCAGTACCTTGCTATCGATCTTGGCTGCCTTTGATTCACCTGAGACACTCTGTTCAATTGATGCCGCAGTTTCAGAATCAAGTGTCAGGAGCTCGCTTACGGCTCTTTGTTTCCCGGAGGGTGGATCGCCGATTTGTATCTCCTGGATTGGAGCTGCCGTTTGTTGCGTTTCCCTTGTTATGGCACCGCGCTCAACGGTGAGAATCTTATCACCTATCCGTTTTACAGCAACATCACGATTGCGGGTGGTGGATTTGTTACTCCTAACTGTTTTTTTCAATCTGTCGTCACACTTGATGAGAGCTAATCGAGGTGCTTTGTTAGCTTCAACATACTTAGCCATCCCGGGTTCAAATGCTAAGGCACAATTAAAGAGCTTCCTGTCATTTACACCCGCAGGTCCTGCCGCAGAAAGGCTCAAGTTTGAAAGTGTAAAAACAACTACGAGCACGGCAAGGGAAACGGGTGTCGTTGAGCGAAAAAGTGTGGATGTCAGACGATGCATGATTAGAGTTCCTTCTGATGAGTTTGAAACGTGGCGTGAGCGTTTTTGCGTGGGGGATCAGTCAGAAACAGATGCGTGTGCACTCTAGTATTAGTCGACTAGTTAGTCAATGAAATCTCTCTTCGGATTGCGAAGGAGTACAACAGCGAACCAGACTGCACCTTAGAGGCATGCAGTCGTTCTCAGACGATGAATTGAACGCCGGGATTTTCAGCTATCGCGACTTAGTTACCAGTTTTAGGGCCGACACATGGGTGGGATCACTCCTGCGAAAATCAGAATAGCCAGTACAACAAAGAGTGCTCCGATAATGAAACACGACACGCGAATCTCTGTAGTCGATGCAGGGCGTATAACCTTTACGAGACCGAAGTAAAAGATACCTTCGAGTATTAGGTAAACCCCAAATA
>DASWEH010000210.1:0-8040 GCA_036394895.1 Anaerolineales bacterium | reverse complement strand
CCAGCGGATCGTGTGCAGCACGTCACCGCGAGCATGCCGCGCCTACATGATCACGTCTCTCTGCTTCGGGCTCGGTCTGCTCGGGTTCTTCAAGTACTGTAACTTCTTCCTCGATACGGTCCACAAGGTGGCAGGCGCGCTGCACGACCTCGTCGGCCTCCCCACCGTGTCCCTCACCACGTCGCTCACCATCGTGCTGCCGGCCGGGATCTCCTTCTCCACCTTTGAGACGATTCGCTACACCGTCGATGTGTACCGCCGCCAGATCCCCCCCGAACCCGACTTCTGGTACTTTGCCTGTTTCGTGTAGCTGTTTCCGCATCTCATTGCGGGGCCGATCATCAAGCCCGGCGATCTGTTGCCCCAGCTCCACGCTCTTCAGCCCCGTCATCAGTGGCGGGTGCAGCACGGTCTGTTCCTCTTTGCGGGCGGCCTCTGGCACGGGGCGGGCTGGAACTTCGTGCTCTGGGGGGGTGTACACGGCGTTGCCCTGAGTGTGTATCACCGGTTTGGGTGCTATTGGGACCGTTTCCCGGTCTCTGTCCGTCGGGCGGGCATATTCGTGTTCGTCGTGCTGAGCTGGGTGCTCTTTCGGCTGCACAACCTGCACGAGATCCTAGCCTGCTACCGGGCGAAGTTCACTCTGGACTTCATGGCAGACGTGCCCTGGCGCCTCCTCCTGGTGGGGGGGGCCGCCACGGTGCTCGCGCTCGGGGTGCGGTGTGGTCCGCCACCTCGGTCCACCAGGCCAGCACCGTATTGGGGTCCCCCTCGAACACACGGGCGACCGCGCGAATGCCCAGGCCTTCGGCCAACGCACCCACCGTCCATACCAGTATCTCAGCCGGCACAGGCTTGCCATGAACGGGCGTACCGCGAGGTTCCAGGAAAGACTTGTGGCAAGCAGTGCACTGCAACTGGCGCCACGGCCCCCCACTGGGATGGCCATTGGACCGTATAGTGCCCAAACCGACCCAGTCATAGTAGCGACAGGTGCTCGTAGGGCAAAAATGATGCTGCGTGGGGATCGTCCGCCGACGTCCATGCGTTACTTGCATCAGGGGCGGTGCAGCAGGGCGTTGAGACTCGGTGTGCTCCTGGGCGTGTTCACAGGCTGGGCACACGGGCGTGTGGGTGAGCCCCGTGAACGGCTTCGGCTCCTTCGAACGCCTCTATACCCACTTGGCAGGCTGGCGATGGACTTGATCGGGTGCCGCTTGACGTTGTCGCCACAGTCCGTATCCGACGACCAACAACCACAGCAGCCACAGGAGCAGCCGCTCGTCGAAAATCAGGTAGTCTCGCATGCCGTGCCCTCCTCTCAGGGTGGCTCAACATGCCGATCATACCTGTTTTTCGTACCGCACCATTATCCGCAGGATGGAGGTACACGACCGATTATTGGATGGAGTAAAGCTATGAGAGTGAAAACGATCGCCAGGGCCACGTTGGCTGGTATCAAACGCTGGCTTGCTGAGGAACCTTCGCAAGAAGAACCTACACTGCCATTCGATAATCATTACGACCGGATCTGTCGAGTGTTTCGACAAATCGACCAGGTGTGCCACCGTGAAGCGTATGTCTGGGGAGTTGTGCAGGGGCTTGCGCTCGCCAAGGCCATAGGCTACCCACGCGTATCAGTTATCGAATTTGGCGTAGCTGGTGGAGCTGGCCTACTGGCACTCGAACGGATCGCAGAGCAAGCCGAAAAGATTGTTGGCATTGGCATTGACGTGTATGGTTTCGATACAGGAATGGGCCTTCCAAAACCGAAGGACTACCGAGACCTCCCCTATATGTGGGAAGAAGGATCCTTTGCGATGGACGTCGATAAGCTTCGTACGCGGCTACAGCGCGCTCGGCTTATGCTCGGGCTCGTGGAGGAGACCGTCCCAGCATTCGTTCGTTCTTCTTTCGCTCCGGTAGCGTTCGTGTCCATTGACCTTGACCTGTACACGGGGACAAAACATGCCCTAGGATTACTAGAGGCTGTCCCTGACGCATTGCTTCCGCGCATCCCCTGTTACTTTGATGACATCATGGGCTGGGGGTACAGTGACTACACAGGGGAACGCCTCGCGATTCACGAGTTCAACAGTGAGCATTCGATGCGAAAAATCGCTCCCCATTATGGCCTAAAATTCTTCGTCCCCCGACAGAACGTAAACTCCATATGGGTGGAGTGCATGTACTTTGCGCACATCTTCGATCATCCGTTGTATGGGGCTCGTGCCAACGTGGATAGGGACAACCAGTTGGATCTTGATGGTCGATGGTATAAGACCTAATTAGGTATTTGATCCGTGCTTCCCAGACTATCGCATTGGCGAGCTTTGTCGCGACCTGGCGACCTGGATGTCCCCTATGTGGGATTGAAAGACTATTTGACCTTGCGTCACATGAATGTCACTGGAACCAGAGAGGAAATCAAAAGGTTGCAGAGGTACTGTCCAACCTCTATTATAACTATGCTCCGAGAAGAAAAGAGATTGATTAGATCAGGTCTAATTGCATATTTTCACATGGGAATGGCTTCTTTATGCAAACAACACCGAAAACTGTAGCAGTTGCTATTCCACTATCCAATCGGGAGGAGCTCACGCCTGATGAAGAGATCTCTTTTAGGCATCTAGTCCACTTCCTTGGAAGGTATGACAAATATCTGGTCGTTCCAGAGAGCCTTAAAGTTGACTATCCTGGTTTCGGGATAAAGAGATTTCCTAATAAATTCTTTGGAAGCTTAGTGGCGCATATGAAATTGATGCTGTCTCGAAAATTTTACCAGACCTTTCAAGAATATAAATATATCCTGCTTTATCATCTCGATGCCCTTGTTTTCTCAGATCAGCTCATGCAATGGTGTGAAACGGACTTAGATTACATAGGCGCTCCTTTCCTCCAGTGTCCAGATTCTCCCTGGGTCAAAGTGCCCCGGGTTGGAAACGGCGGTTTTTCTTTGCGAAAAATCGAGAGTTTCCTGAGGGTTATTGATTCACCGAGATATGCAGTCGAACCTGTCAAGTATTGGGAAGCTTTCTGTGCCGCAAAGCCGAAGTACGTTCAATATTTGAATTTACCAAGAAAGTATCTCAAGCACTTGCACATGTTTAACAGCGCAAGGTGGGAAATGTCTAGACTGCACCGAGTGGAATGGCGTCATGAAGATCATTTTTGGTCTGATGAGGCAATCAAATACCATCCAGAATTTAGAGTTGCTTCTACCGAGCTAGGCCTTCGTTTTGCATTCGAGGTTGCCCCCAGGTATTGCTTTGAGCTCAATAATTACACGCTTCCCTTTGGTTGCCATGCATGGCCCAGATACGATAGGAACTTTTGGGAACCGTATTTATTAAAGTAGCCAGCGAGACTCGGCATGTCACCCCCTTAGGATATTATCGCATGACCGTGGGAAAAATATCCTCAAGTTTAGTGAATGAAGCACCGGTACCCAGCATTGTCATCCAGCCTCGTCAAGGGCTCTTCCACTTAGATCTTGGTTCTGTCTGGCTATACAGAGAGTTGCTCTACTTTCTGGCCTGGCGGGAAATCAAGGTGCGATATAAGCAGACGGTGATTGGAGCTGTGTGGGCGATACTCCAGCCCCTACTGACTATGGTAATCTTTACAGTAGTCTTTGGCAATTTCGCCAAGATTCCCTCGGATGGCTTGCCCTATCCCCTGTTCGCCTATGTGGCCTTACTTCCTTGGGAATATTTTTCCCAAGCTATTAGCCGCAGCGGGGTCAGCGTTGTGAATGACGCTAATTTAATCCGGAAAATCTATTTTCCTAGATTGATTATCCCATTGGCAGCAGTAGTAACTCCTCTCGCCGACTTCTGTTTATCATTTTTAATACTCCTTGGGATGATGCTTTGGTTCCATGTCATACCTACCTGGGGTATGATGGCCTTGCCACTCTTTCTCCTCATGGCCTTGCTCACTGCTCTGTCTGCAGGTCTCTGGCTCTCAGCCCTCAACGTCAGATACAGGGATATACGCTACACGATTCCTTTCTTGACTCAGCTCTGGATGTACGCGTCTCCAATTGCTTACCCAGTGAGTCTCATCCCCGAAAAGTGGCGGCTGCTCTACAGTCTCAATCCTCTTGCCGGAGTAGTTGAGGGGTTTCGTTGGGCACTGCTGGGGAAGGAAAGCCCGGACTTTAGCATAATGGCAGTGAGCGCTGTTGTTGTACTCGTGGTACTGCTGGGGGGGCTTGTCTACTTCAAGAAGATGGAACAGACTTTTGCGGATGTAATCTAATGAGCAAAATCGCAATCCGAGCTGAGAATCTTTCTAAGCAATACGCGATTGGTGTGGCAGGACCGAGCTATGGAACTTTGCGTGATAGTCTCGTTGATGGCTTGAGAAAGTTGTTGCAGCGCAACAGTCATACCAAATTTCGTCGGGCAGTTAAACGGTTGTATGGTCAATCTACAGACGCTACCGAACTAGATAAGTCGATCTGGGCCCTAAAAGACATATCGTTCGAGGTAAAACAGGGTGAAGTCGTCGGCATCATTGGTCGCAATGGCGCAGGGAAAAGCACACTGCTGAAGCTCCTCTCGCGTATCACCGAGCCGACTACCGGACTTGCAGAAATTCACGGCCGGGTGGGTGCGCTCCTCGAGGTAGGCACTGGCTTTCATGCGGAACTGACCGGGCGGGAGAATATTTACCTCAACGCGGCAATCTTGGGCATGAAGCGGGTGGAAATTGATCGTAAATTTGACGAAATCGTGGCCTTTGCGGAAGTAGAAAAATTTATTGATACGCCAGTCAAACACTACTCGAGTGGCATGTATCTGCGTCTTGCATTTGCCGTGGCTGCTCATCTGGAGCCAGAGATATTAATAGTGGATGAGGTCCTGGCAGTGGGCGATGCGATGTTCCAGAAGAAGTGCCTCGGGAAGATGGAGAATGTAACCAAGGAAGGGCGTACAGTGTTGTTTGTGAGCCACAGTATGACGGCGATTCAATCGCTGTGTGACAGGGTTCTCTGGTTAGATGCTGGCAAACTCATTGACGAAGGGCCAACGCAGAAAGTCGTGCAGCACTATCTACAATCTACAGTCTCAACGGAAAGCATCCCTTTAGACCAACGGGGTGATCGTGTAGGTGATGGTAGTGTTAGGCTTGTCTCTTTCTCCATAGAGAGCACAGATCCTGATAAGGTGATTCGCCCCATGAGCTGCTTGAAAGTCACACTTCACTACCGTAGTGAGAGACCTCTGCGTTCTCCAATATTCATGGTGGAGATTTACGATTACACAAACGTAGGCATATTCGTGTTAAATAGCGATGCAGTGGGAGGATTTCCTGAGGTTTTACCGCCCGAAGGCTGCGTCGCCTGTCTCACGGCTCCTATATCTCTGACTCCCGGTCGTTGTTATATCAATCTTGTCATACTGAAGGGGGCAGCAGTGGCCGATTATGTCGAACACGCGGGAGAGTTTGACGTCGAGGCTGACGATGTTTATGGATCGGGGAAAGTCCCTTCGCGTGATTGGGTTTTGTGTGTCCTAAAGCATGAGTGGTTAATAGAGGACGTGTAGAGAACGTGTTTAATGACTGAAGTTTTGCAAAGTAAGATGGATGGCGTCTAGTGGAGCTAGCGTGGTGTTGAGCCCAACAAATAAGCGAGCGGAACGGGCCCTGCGCTTTTGGGGTCCTCTGATATCAGTGCTTCCATGGGATATTGAGTACCAAGAACAACCGCTGGGTCGAACGGATTTTGTCCCTCAAAGCAACATGTCATCTCCAAGCCCGATCCACCTATCACATGCTGGTTGATGCCGTTACTCGGTTCTTCCATGGCCCAACCACCCGAGTTCTGCTGGCTCAACGAAGGAGCGAGAAGATGCGCCCATCCCCTGTGATCGCGCCCGCGACTGATATTCAAACCTCGAAAAAAGATGTAGCTAATGAAGCGCCCACACCACACCACACGACAATAACAAAACCCATATCGGGCCTCGCTAGAATAACACAATACTATCATACAACTGCCCTCTTGCTCCTCAATACTATAGTTCTTTTAATCATTTTAAATGTAATTATGGGGATAGCTTTTCTTTTCAAGGATCGAATGGTTTTCCGGAAAGACAAAGTAACAGCTATCAAAGCAGACATTGATCCAGAGTCTCAAGGATTATTTTATACCAATGGTAAGCCATTCGACAACGGCAAGCGCACCTCTTATCAATTGGAATGGTTTGATTATACTGCCTATGAACGAGTTGTTGATGCAACATATGTAGGAAACGTTTTGGATGATTTCTTCAATTTATCCAAACTGGGCTTTATCTACCAACCATGGATTCAGTTCTCCGAGTCACCATACCATGGGAAACTCGTAAATGTAGATATTGATTCTAAGGGCTTCCCGCATAGGCGGACTCTTAGTCCACAAAATGGCCAATTAGCAACAATGCTAATTTTCGTCCTTGGTGGAAGTACTACATTTGGTTATAACGTTGCAGATGAGCAAACTTGGCCAAGCTACCTTTCAAAAATTCTTAACGAGCGCGTAAGCACTGCTAGCGTACCTATACAGGTTAAAGTAATGAATTACGGGCGCGCGTTCTATGATACAAGCCAAGAAACAGTCTTATTAATAGCTCTTCTGAAGAGTGGCCTTCGACCAAATCTGGTCATTTTTATGGATGGATTAAACTGGGGACTAAAACAGGATGTGCCATATTTTACAAGCAAATTTGGAAAAGTTTTTTCTGATCTACAGTCGCCTAGTCTAAGCCATTTAGCATGGGTACCCATGATAAGGCTATGTTTTGCATTGAAGGATAGATTATTCAGCAGATCTAGCGATGACAAATTCAAGATGAATTCTAAGGATTCCCAGGATGAAAACAATTATGTGAAATATATTATGAATCGCTTTATTCAAAACAGAATGATAGCCATAAAAATTTGCGAGCAGTATTCAGTTAAGTCCTTATTTTTCCTACAACCTGATCCGATTTATAATTATCCTATCAACCTATATCGGCCGTCTTTGGCAGATCAGGTTCTAAAAGACAGACCTACTCGCCAGCAATTCTATGCGCGCATGAGAACTACAGAGGGAATTATTGACCTGACTAATCTTTTCGAATTATGGGGAGATAACAGGAAAGTAATTGTAGATGACGTTCACTACAGTCCGGGCTTTAATCGTTTCTTAGCACAGCAAGTGGCAAAATATATAGACGTAGAGTCCTTGATGACCGAATCTCAGGATACAGATACTCCGCAAAGTACAGGTGCCCCAAGTCGGTGGTAGCTCAGAAAGCGAGTTGCCATTCCTCCTCATAATGTGCTGCTACCTGGAGGTTGTTGACCGCCGCATGGCAACGACCGTCACACTGGTTTCTCCGTCGCCCCTTGGATCGCACTCGCCGGCCTTGATGCGCTAACTGATGGGAGATGGCATGCTCCACCGTTGTATGTTGCGCAAGGAGGCCCGTCTGCGTTTGGTCTGCATCTTGACGCGTGGCTTCTGCTGACATGACTTGTCCTTGTGGATGGTCAGGCTCCGGCCTTGCCCCATCTTGGCGGTGGTGGACTGCGTGCGCACCGGACACGGGTCACAGGCACTGGCCGGAAAGTGGGCGTCCCGGCCGGGGACCATCGGGATGGTGTGGCTCTATGGACAGGTGACTGTCCCGTATCGGGGGCGAGTCATTCATGTTCTGGACCGTTCCTTATATGAAGTGGCCGACGCCGTGAGCGAGGTCCTTTATCGCACGTCAACACAAGTTAGGGAGACTACCGAAAGAAAATGAAGGCACTCATTACGGGCTCTGGAGGCCTGATCGGATCCGAATGTGTTCGCGCGCTTTGCCGTGAGGGTTGGGACGTCGTTGGGATCGACAACGATATGCGCGCCCAGTTTTTTGGCAGCCAGGGGACCACCCGGTTGGTGGTCGAGGAACTGATCGCCACCCTGCCCCAGTATCGGCACCACGATCTAGACATCCGCGACCGACAGCGCCTGCGCGACCTGCTCCGGCATGAGCGGCCGCATTGCATCATCCACAC
>DASWEH010000209.1:0-4515 GCA_036394895.1 Anaerolineales bacterium | reverse complement strand
GACTAATACAACCTGATCCCCTAACTGGACAACTTCCGAGCGCATGAGGGCCGTATCCACGTGATCGATCATTTCTTCGAGTGAATTGACGAACGGGACAAGCTGCGGACGTGCTCCCCATAGAAATGCCAAACGGTGATAAGTATCCAGTTCCGGTGTGAATGCCATGATAGGCACACGTGGACGAATCTTGGACATCAACCAGGCAGTTTGTCCCCGTGTAGTAAAACAAGCGACAGCGGTCACGTTCTTGTCGTTTGCCAACGCCTGCGCGGCGCGCGCCATCGAAGCCGCGTCGCTGTGTTCGAGGCCCTGCACAGGCTGTTCCATGCCCCATTCAAGGAAATGGGTTTCCGCTTCACATACAATTCGACTCATCATCTGAACGGACTCAACCGGATATTTTCCCGCAGCCGTTTCAGCAGAAAGCATCACCGCGTCTGTGCCATCGAAAACAGCGTTCGCCACGTCTGAGGCTTCGGCGCGGGTCGGCAATGGATTAGTAATCATCGATTCGAGCATCTGGGTGGCGGTGATCACCAGTTTGGCTCGACCATTGGCAACCCGAATAATATGTTTTTGCTGCACAGGGACGCGTTCGGGCGGAAGTTCAACACCAAGGTCGCCGCGCGCCACCATGACGCCATCGACAATCTCAAGGATTGCATCCAGGTTTTCCAACGCCTCGGGCTTTTCAAGTTTTGCAATGAGTAGCGGCAAGCGTTTGCCATTCGAAAATCGTTCCATCGCATAATGAACTTTACTGACATCGTCAGCGGTGCGCACAAAGGAGATGGCCACTGCATCCACGCCCTGCGAGATCCCAAAGGCAAGGTCAGCCACATCTTTTTCGGTGAACCCAGCGATGCGCAATTGGACTCCGGGCAGGTTAATTCCCTTATGAGAGGAAAGCAATCCGCCAACGAGAACCTTGGCTGTCAGGGCGTTGCGATCTTGCACAGAGACAACTTCCAAGGTGAGGCGGCCATCATCCAGCAGGAGCCGGTCCGAGGTCTGCACGGAATCGAAGAGTTGGCGAAAATCCACCGGGATCGCTTTGGTGCTGTTCTCCGGGGGCGTGGTTCTAGTGGCATACAGAGTGATCACTTCCCCGGGTGAAAGCTGGATAGCCTCAGGCAATTCTCCGACACGGATCTTGGGTCCCTGCAAATCCTGCAAAATTCCAACAGAGACGCCGACTTTTTCTGAGATCTTGCGAATGCGGGCGATACGCTCGGCGTGTTCGTCATGAGTGCCATGTGAAAAGTTTAGGCGCGCGACATTCACGCCAGCTCGTATGAGCTTCTCCAGCATTACTTCACTTTCGCTTGCGGGACCAATGGTGGCTACAATTTTTGCTTTACGATTCATCTGTTTATTCTTTCCGGTATCAACAGTTTGAAGTTCAAGGATAAAAAATCAAATACGAAAAATATAAGCATCCATAATCCCAATCGTAACTCAATATTATGGTAAAGGGAGTGACGCGCAATATCATTGGCATCCGCGTTCCAAATAAGAACTGCTTGGGGGTATGAAAAGAGGATCAGCATGAGCGGTAAAATCCAAAGCCATTGGCGATATTTTAGAGCGGGAAATAATAACGCCGCCGCCAGCATGTTTGCGATCAAAACCGTTAATATGCCAAAGCGTGTTGGATAAAGAAGCTCATTTAGACGCTGATTTTTAATCATAGGACGAAAGCCTGTGGCTGCATAGTAATAAATATTTGGATTAAAAATGACTTCCAAGTGCTTCAATGGCTCTTGAAGCGTATCGGCCCGAAAATGCCACAGAAATTTGATGTATAGGCCACGCCCATTTTCTTTTGCCCACTGGCGAAATTCATCCAACCGAGGGTCATTGAGGAATGCAAGATCATCCGTGTGAAGAGGCTTGCCGGACCGTTCCATCAACGCCCCAGAAATGGGCATTCCCTGCTCACGAAAGTAACTCAGGTATTCAGAATTCGGCAAGATGCGCAATC
The DNA here is from genome assembly GCA_036394895.1 of Anaerolineales bacterium. Taxonomy (GTDB): domain Bacteria; phylum Chloroflexota; class Anaerolineae; order Anaerolineales; family Villigracilaceae; genus Defluviilinea. Next base: position 2,528 of record DASWEH010000209.1, on the reverse strand, counting down.
CCGTGGTCATCAAGAAAGGTACATACCAGCGATTTCCAGCTGTTGCCAGAATATTGCTTACAAGGAAAAGAAGCAATAATATACCACTCACCAACGCAGTTCGACTCCGGTAAGGCATCACAAAAATTAAGACCAGCAAAGCCAGGCCTGCCATCAAAAGAAGATAAGCATACGAATCGCGAGCCAATACCAAAAAACTACCAGATAATGAGAAAACAAGAATGGTGAACCCGTTCCAGTTTGTGATCAGCCAAATCCCTGCAGCTAAAAATAAGGCCAACAGAGACAGGGACACTGAATCACTTAAGATCAATGGATCCCAAATAATGATGTTTTGTGTGAGACTGAAGCCAAGGACTGTGATAAACGCAATGAATTTAAGAGCAAAATTCCGTAAAACAAGAGCAACAGATAAAGCAAGAATAATCCAAGCAACGATGGAGAAGCATAATTGAGTTTTAAAAATTAACTTAGGGTCATTGTGTAAAAGTTTGAAGAACAACGGTATGACAGGAGCGCGGTCAGCGATCCAAAATGAGGAGGAAAATAAAGGTTCGGAAGCGACTCGAAAGTAATCGGGCGTGTCGCCAAACGAGCGGGGAGAATGAATCCGTGTACTATATTGAATCCTCAGCCAAATATAACCAATACAAGATACCAGCATAAATATAACTAACAGAAAATGCGTTGGCTTGATTTGTTTCATAGATCTTCAGGAATAAATTGTAAATGGAGCAGAATAGATGTTTATTCAGGTTACTAAAGTGACCACTCAAACGAAGCCTGACGAAAATAGTTCGCCAGTTCTATAGCGCCTCTTCAGGGGAACGTAAGCCATACGTTAGGAACACATTTTGAGAACATAGACAAAGTCCAAAGGCATTGTAATATCCCTAAAGATAATGCAATGCTTTTGCCTGTTTTTCCAAATCTGCGCGGAAATCGGGATGAGCAATGTTGATCAATTGGCGTGCGCGCTCACGAATGGTTTTTCCATACAAGTCAGCTACCCCATACTCGGTGACAACATAACGCACATGGTTTCGGCTGGTCACAACTCCGGCGCCCAGCTTGAGCATGGCAGCAATTCGAGTGATAGGTGTTCCATCCCGCAGCGTGGTCGTGCTTGGTAACGCGATGATCGGTACGCCGCCTTTGGAGCGTGAGGCGCCATAGATGAAGTCAAGCTGACCGCCTACGCCACTGTAGAGCTTTGGTCCAATGCTGTCGGCACAGACTTGTCCCGTCAGATCCACTTCGATAGCAGAGTTGATGGCAACCATGCGCTCGTTCTGCGCGATCACAAACGGATCGTTGACGTACTCTGTACGGTGCATTTCGATCAGTGGATTATCGTCTGACCACTTGTAAAGTTCCTGCGTGCCAAGCATAAACCCGGCGATGATTTTTCCAGGATGCAACGATTTGCGGGCGTTGGTCAACACACCTTCATTCACCAGATCGATCACGCCATCGGAATACAACTCACTATGGACGCCCAGATCCTTTTTATGGCGCAAATACTTCAAAACTGCATCCGGGATGGCGCCAATGCCCAGTTGCATCGTCGCGCCATCGGGGATCAACTCTGCGATAAAGCCCGCGATCTTTTCAACCACTTCGGAGTTTCCTTCTTCCGACATCGGCATTTCAGGGATGGGATAGTTGACCGGAATGATATGGTGCAAGCGACTGACATGGATGAATGAATCGCCGAGTGTACGCGGCATCTGCTGGTTGACCTCGGCAATGATCACTTTCGCAGATTCAGCCGGTGTCTTGGTAAGACCCACTTCCACACCCAGACTGCAAAATCCGTGCTCATCCGGCGGGGAAACATGGATGATCGCTGCGTCGAGTGGAAGAGTGCCGCGTTTGAAGAGCAGCGGGAATTCTGAGAGCAGCACAGGCGTGAAATCCGCGCGGCCTTCCTGGACAGCCTTGCGAACATTGTGGCTGATAAACAGCGTGTTGACCCGCAGATGACCTTCCATATCAGGATTGACATAATCGGCAGGACCGATTGTCAGTGCCTGGCATATCTCCACATCCCGGAGATTCGGAGCGTATTCCACCAGCGCCGCGAGCGCTTTTTGGGGCACCGAAACATTACCCGTGAGAAAGATGCGCATCCCCGATTTGATGATTCGAACAGCTTCCTGTGCGGTCGTGATGCGCGACTGGTAAATACTATTCCAGTCCATCATGGGCTCCTTTGGAAAGCAGGGTGAGATGGACAAGTTCCCCATTGTGCGTGTTGACTGCTTTCTCAATTGCAGGATTTTGCATCATTGCCTGGGCTGCGCCCAAATGAGCGATTTCCGTAATATAAGGCATGGCCGCATTCACAAATGCATGCGTAGCAGTGCGCGCAACCACACCGGGCATATTGGGAACGCAATAATGGATCACACCTTCCTCTACATAGGTGGATTGATCATGAGTGGTGGGACGTGACGTTTCAGCACAACCACCCTGGTCGATGCTCACATCAATAAAGACGGAACGCGGCTTCATGGCACGCATCA
>DASWEH010000208.1:0-8257 GCA_036394895.1 Anaerolineales bacterium | reverse complement strand
CCATCCCTTCAGGATGTGAAGGATGCCTGGCAGGCTTTTATGTACAACATCGGCCGCGCCAAAACGCCTCCCCAGATGGGACGTTATACCTTCGAAGAAAAAATGGAATATTGGGCGTTTGCATGGGGAGCCATCATCATGGGAGCTACTGGCTTCACGATGTGGAATCCGATCTCCACTGTAAAATTCCTGCCGGGTGAGGTGATCCCTGCTGCAAAGGCCGCACATGGCGGGGAAGCTCTGCTGGCTGTCCTCGCCATTATTATCTGGCATATGTATGGCGTTCATATCAAACGCTTTAACAAATCTATGTGGACTGGCAGGATAAGCGAAACAGAGATGCTGCATGAGCACCCGCTTGAGCTGGCAGACATCAAATCCGGTATGGCGGACCGCCCCGTGGATGCTGCTACAATGAGTAAACGCCAAAGAGCGTATTTCCCTGTCGCGGCAGTATTGGCGCTCTTTATGCTCGGTGGTGTGTACGGCTTTGTGAATGCGGAAAAAACCGCTCTTACGACAACGGAACGGCAGGCGCCAACCGTGGAAGTCTTTGTCCCGCAGACGCCGACTCCTGCTCCAACGCAAACACCAACTGTTCCTGCGACAGAAACCTCCCTTCCTACGTCAACTCCAGCCGGGGCGCAGCCGACAGCTGATTCCACGCCTGCAACTCCAGGCTTATCCCTCACGTGGGATAGTGCGATCGGCGCGTTGCTTCAGGCCAAATGCGGAACCTGTCATGGTACTGCGGCAACAGCTGGCTTGAACCTGAGCACATATGCCGATGCCATGAAAGGTGGCAACTCCGGTCTCGCCATTATCCCTGGTGACGCGGCGAATAGTTTAATCGTACAAAAACAACAGGCGGGTGGACATCCCGGTCAATTAACAACTGATGAGATTGAACAACTGATTGAATGGATCAACGCCGGCGCTCTTGAAAAATAAACCTTGAAATAAAGTGCAGGAATACGTTCCTGTACTTTCCTTAATCAAAAGAAGAATATGTAACATAAACGCATCGCACTGGAGGTAACTATGAAGAAATTACGGGAACGCCTTGCAAGGTTCTTCTTCCCCGCGCCTAATTCTCCGCGTTGGCTGTTTGTACTTCCCTACGCAACCTTGGGCGTATTAACCTTAATCCTGCTTGCGGGTGGTGTTTATGGCTGGGAATATACAAACTCACCAGTATTTTGTGGCACAGCCTGCCATACCATGCCTCCGCAAAATGCTGCTTACAAGCAATCTCCGCATGCCAATGTGACCTGTGAAGAATGCCATATTGGTCGCGCCTCTTTTGGCGATCAGCTCATGCGTAAATCACAAGGACTCAAAGAGACTTATTATCAGGTCTTTACACTCTATGAGTATCCGATCCGCGCGAAGGCGTTAAGACCAGCCCGTGATACCTGCGAGAAGTGTCATCAGCCGGAGACATTTTCTGATGACAGTTTGCGGGCCATCTCACAATTTGCAGATAATTTACATAATACCCAAAGTAAGATTTACCTTATTATGAAAACTGGAGGGGGAGCCAAACGTGAAGGGCTGGGACGCGGCATCCATTGGCACATCGTCAACAAAGTGGAATACTATCCGCTTGATAACTTGGATCAAGAAATTCCATACGTGCGAGTCTACAACGATGATGGGACGACTACGGAATACGTGGATGTGGAGTCGGGTTTTGATAAATCTACTCTGGATGAAAGCAAACTGGTCACGATGGATTGTGTGACCTGCCATAATCGTATCACTCACAACTTTACGTTCCCTGAAGAATCGATCAACACCGCAATGGCACGCGGACAGATCAGTCCCGAGATCCCACTCATCCATATGAAAGCGGTCGAAGCCCTGTCCGTTCAGTATGCAACCCGCGCGGAAGCCTTCGTTGCCTTCGACGCGTTGGATACCTATTACAAGGGCACTGATTTTTATCCCGGCCGTGGTGAACAGATCAAATCTGCCATCCAGGCACTTAAGGATATTTACGACCGAACTGTATTCCATGACCAGCAAATTGATTGGACGACTTATCCAAATAATCTCGGTCATATTAACTCTCCCGGTTGTTTCCGATGTCACGATGGCAAGCATCTTGATAATCAACAGCAGGCAATTCGGCTCGAATGTAATGTCTGCCATTCGATCCCCGTTGTAAAGGGCGCGGATGATTTCGTCACCAAAATCGAGATCAGCAACGGGATTGAACCCGAATCACACCTCAACCCTAACTGGATCAGCTTGCACAACCAGACGTTTGGTGCTTCCTGCGCGGCATGCCACACCATGGATGATCCCGGTGGCACAAGCAATACCTCCTTCTGTTCCAATTCCGCCTGCCACGGAAATGTGTACACCTTTGCCGGGTTTGATGCGCCTAAACTTCGCGAAATACTCCAATCACAATTGCCACTACCCGAACCAACTCCTGCCGAACCGACTCTGACAGGCGCGCCAACCTACGATAATTATGTGGGTCCACTTGTTACTGCCAAGTGCTCTGCTTGTCACGGTGACCTCGCAACGGCTGGACTGAATATGAAAACCTACGAAGGACTGATGAAAGGCAGCTCAAACGGCGCTGTAATCGTTCCGGGCGACTCGGCAAACAGCAAGTTGTTCCAAATTCAAAGTGCCGGCGGACATTTTGCCAACTTGACTGCCGAAGAATTGGAAATTATCAAACAATGGATTGATGCGGGTGCGCCAGAAAAATAAATACGGTATAGACTAGGAATCAAATAAAAACGCGCTCTATGAAGAGCGCGTTTTTATTTGAAGCTAAATCGTAATGTTCGTAATAATACCTTAATTATTTGTGACAATACGCACAGCTATAAATGACATTCAATACTCATATTTATGAACATAGTCATAATAATAAGGCTAGGTGGGGTAGATTACTATTGTGATCGTGTGAACGTTAAGCGGTGTGGTTTTTCGTGATGTCCTATATAACCGGGTAGACAGAATGCATGGAAGATTGGAGGGATTATGCCCCATATGACCGATGAACGAGTCCGAGCGGGTTTAGGTTCTGTTATTGTATCCAATTTGAATGAAATGCCGGATTACTCGGCGTTCCATATCGCCAGCGCACATGATACCTCACTGCAGAACGCGCTTAAGCTAGGTAAATCTATGGGTGTAGGCTTGCCCAAAGTGGTGATCGTTGTTGGGATTGCAACCGACCACATCTATGATTTTAGCGAGTCACTTTCGCCCACTGTCGCACGCGCGATTTCAAAAGCGACAGAAATTGTCATAAATCTGTTGTAAGGAATCATTGTTCAATCAAGATGAAAGTCATCCAGATAGGTGATTTTCTCCATCTTTGACACAGCTATTAATGGGGTAACCTTAAGGATGGATATGCATGAGCTTTCTGTTACACAAAGTGTTCTGGATATTGCCCTTAAAAATGCAGGCGCAAGGAAGATCAAACAGATCAATCTGGTGATTGGACAGTTTTCTTCCATTGTGGATGATTCAGTTCAGTTTTATTGGGACATTATTTCAAAAGATACTTCGGCGGAAGGTTCTTTGCTCCATTTTGAGCGAATCCCAGGCGAGATGACCTGCCAGAATTGTGGACATATTTTCCGTCCCACGGATGAAACTTTTGATTGTCCTTCCTGCTCGAGTCCATTTGTGAAGATCACGAAAGGCGAAGAATTCCAAGTGGATAGTATTGATGTTGAATGATTTATTGGAGATCCAATGACCACGCGAATTCCTGTCGTTGAAAATATATTGTCTGCCAATGATCGCATCGCAAATCGAAACCGCGAGATGCTTGATCAGCTGGGTGTGTATGCGATCAATATTATGGCTTCCCCTGGCGCAGGCAAGACCAGTTTTATCCTCAAGACGCTCGAGGCTTTGAACGGACGTTTGAAACTCGGAGTGATCGAGGGCGACCTCGCGACTTCCATAGATGCCGAGAAGGCTATGGCAGCCGGACTCCCCGCGGTTCAGATCAACACGGGAGGCGAATGCCACTTGGATGCCGTCATGCTGGCTGACGCTCTGCCTGCACTTCCACTCAAGGATCTCAACTTGGTGGTTGTCGAAAACGTAGGAAATCTGGTCTGCCCTGCAAACTTCCAAATTGGAACGCACTTAAATGTGTTGATCGCCTCCATTCCGGAAGGGGACGATAAGCCGTACAAATATCCAAGTATGTATCGCGGTATGCAAGTGTTGATCATCAACAAGATTGATCTGCTACCGTACGTGCCTTTTGACATGGACTATTTCAAGAGAGGCGTGGAAGTCCTCAACCCGGGCGTGGCGGTGTTTCCCGTCTCCTGCAAAACAGGAGAAAATATGGGTGCCTGGGTGGACTGGCTGGTGAAGAAGGTGAATCCAAAAAACAAGGGATAAGAGTAACCATGATTGTCATTGAACTGTGAGAAATAATCACAGTTCAAAGGAGAAGAAAGTCATTAAGACAAATGACTTTCTCCATCTAGGACTTCCCTTGTTAAAGGACTAATCTAGGATATATGTATGAATTTAGTATTACGCAGAAGCTCCTGGATGTGGCGTTGAAAGAGGCAAAATCTAGGCGAATTGTGAATGTAAATCTTCTCATCGGTTCATTTTCAGAGGAGCGTGAAGAATCAATCCAATTTTATTGGAGAGATCTCACAAAAGGTACATTTGGCGAAGGTGCAGAACTACACTTTCAACATGTGGAAGCAGACATGAAATGTTTTGGATGTGGCGGAGCGCTGGGTTTCGATGACAAAGGATCGATCTGTGCTTACTGCCAGAACAACTCGCAGTTATTAAGCGGAGAAGATATAAAACTCGAAAGTATCGACGTTGAGTAAAAGATTCGCGTGAGCGCGAATCCGTTGCGCAACGGATTCGATTGGCTCAGGACGATGATAATAATGGCTAAGCATATCTCAGTTAAAGGTGTAGTACAGGGAGTCGGGTTCCGCCCGTTTGTCTATGGGCTGGCAACTCGGCTCGATTTGCATGGCTGGGTATGCAACACTTCAGGTGGGGTAGAAATCCTTGTGGATGGCCAAAGTTCCAGTGTTGAAACATTTATTCAATCCTTGTCTCTTGAAAAGCCTCCGCTGGCAAAGATCGATTCCATTCAGGTAAATGACGCACCTAGTGACTCCTCATCGAGTTTTGAGATCCATATGTCTCAAACTGTCGAGGGTGCCTATCAGCCCATTTCGCCTGATATGGCGATTTGTCCTGATTGCGAACGTGAGCTATTCGATCCGAAAGACAAGCGTTATCTATATCCGTTCATCAATTGCACTCATTGTGGTCCACGGTTCACCATCATCAAAGATATTCCGTATGATCGCCCCAGCACGACGATGGCAGATTTCCCCATGTGCGATCATTGCCAGACAGAGTATATCGATCCGTTAAACAGACGTTTCCATGCCCAACCAATCGCCTGCCCTGAGTGCGGTCCGTTCGTGGAGTTGCGTGAAACGCACTCTCAGTTTCCCACCTCTGATCCACGCATATCGAGCATAGAGATTCGCACTTCCGCCATCCTGAAAGCGCGACGTTTGTTGCGGGAAGGGTATATCGTTGCCATAAAAGGCTTGGGCGGCTTCCACCTTGCCTGTGACGCCTCCAATCCTTATACGGTTGCAGAGTTGCGCGATCGCAAGGGTCGCATTGACAAGCCCTTTGCGGTCATGGCTGCGAATATTACATCGATTGCATCGGTTTGCGAACTTCAAAAGGAAGAACAGAATTTGCTGACCAGCCGTGAAAAGCCAATTGTCCTTCTTACAAAGAAGAAACAAACTGGCTGGCAGACCTACCACGTTTCTGAATTGGTTGCTCCCAATCTGGATAATATCGGCGTGATGCTACCGTATACTCCGCTCCATCATTTACTTTTGAATCAAACAGATCCTATTCTCGCGCGCGAACCCGTCCCGCCGATTCTGGTGATGACCAGCAGTAATTTTAGTGAAGAGCCAATTGCTACGGATAACAAAGATGCGCTTTACAGGCTTTCGCCGCTTGCCGACGCGTTTCTGTTGCATAACCGTGATATCCATATCCGCTCGGATGACTCCGTTGTCAGGGTAGACAAAAGCAATATCATGTACTTGCGGCGCTCGCGTGGTTATGCTCCTTATCCTGTGGCGCTCCCCTTTGAAGTCAAGCCCACGCTGGCGGTGGGCGGCGAATTAAAGAACACGTTTTGTCTGACGCGCGATCACTACGCATTTCTCAGCCATCATATTGGCGATGTGGAAAACGTCGAAACACAGGAATCATTTGAGCAGGGGATTGGGCATCTCTCTCACATCTTCCGGGTGCAACCAGAGATCATTGCGTATGATCTACACCCAAATTACTTTACGACCGAATACGCCAGACGTTCGAAGCTGGATGTTCCACACGTGGGTGTGCAACATCATCATGCACACATTGCTTCCTGTATGGCTGATAATGGCTTGGAAAACAGACGCGTGATCGGACTTGCCTTCGACGGGACCGGATACGGCACCGATGGCGCGATCTGGGGCGGAGAAGTCTTGCTTGCCTCCTACGCGGACTTTGAACGGTTCGCACACCTTGAATATTTGCCTCTCCCTGGCGGTGATGCTGCCACACGTTCCACTTGGCGTATTGCCGCTGGATACGCCCATACCCTTGGGATCGACGTTGACAATTTGCCCTTCCTGCAAAACATCGATAAACAGGCGCTTCGCATTCTCAGACAACAAATCGATAAGAATCTTAATTCGCCGCTTACCTCTTCTATGGGACGCCTTTTTGATGCCGTTGCAAGCTTCATCGGGATTCGTAACGAAGTTACCTATGAAGCGCAAGCTGCCATCGAGATGGAAGTATTGTCGAAGCCGTTTGTTTCAATGGCAAAGCCCTATCCGTATGTAATTGAGGAAACGAAAAGCGGAAGGATGATCTGGCTGAGAGACCTGCTGTCTGCGATGATTCAGGATGTACGCGCAAACGAATCGGTTGGAATGCTCGGTGCGCGCTTCCATCAGACCATCGCAGAAATTGCCATCGACATTTGCAGACAGGCGCGTGAATTAACCAACCTGAATGAAGTCGCTTTATCGGGTGGTGTATGGCAAAACCAGATTTTACTTAACCTTGTCCGTGATGGATTGCAAAAAGAAAATTTTGTCGTCTATTTCCATCAACAAGTTCCGAGCAATGATGGCGGTCTGGCATTAGGACAGGCTGTCATCGCAAATTTCCAAAGTTCGAACCGCGAAGAGCGCCAGGAACGCGAAGAAAATCTCTTAAAACCTTGGCACTCTTCGCGTGCTTCGCGGTTTAAATGAAGCAGGAGAAAAGGAAAAATCAATGTGTCTTGGTATTCCTGGAAAAATAACTGAGATCTACGAAAAAGACTCTCTCAAAATGGCAAAAGTTGACTTTGGCGGAATCGTCAAGGAAGCATGCCTGGCGTATACTCCTGAAGCAGAAGTGGGGCAGTATGCCTTGATCCATGTTGGTTTTGCAATCACTTTAATGGATGAAGACGAAGCGCAGGAAACTTTAAAACTTATCCAAGAAATGATAGATTTAGAAGATGAAATACCTTGACGAATATCGCGACCCTGTAAAAGTAAAAGCTCTTCTTAAAGAGATCGAATCGGTTGTAACAAAAAACTGGGTCATCATGGAAATCTGCGGGGGACAGACGCATGCGTTCCTCCACAATGGACTGGATGCCATGCTCCCGCCTCAGATCGAACTGGTTCATGGACCAGGCTGTCCTGTATGTGTAACCCCTCTCGAACAAATTGACCGCGCCCTTGCCATTGCTTCGAGTCCGGATGTCATCTTCACATCCTATGGCGACATGTTGCGCGTGCCTGGTTCAACAAAAGATTTATTTGCCGTCCGCGCACAGGGTGGAAATGTGCGCATTGTCTATTCGCCATTGGAAGCGGTACAGATCGCTGAGGCGAATCCCGATAAGCAAGTGGTCTTCTTTGCCATCGGCTTTGAGACAACCGCGCCTGCCAATGCGATGGCTGTGCTACAGGCTAAAAATAAAAATATCAAAAACTTTTCCGTGCTGGTATCGCACGTCCGCGTGCCACCTGCCATGGAAGCTATTCTCGGTTCCAAGATGAACCGCGTGCAGGCATTTCTGGCTGCGGGTCACGTCTGCGCGGTGATGGGATTTCATGAGTATCCACTCATTGCTGAGAAATACAATGTGCCTATTGTAGTCACGGGCTTCGAACCAATTGACTTGTTA
>DASWEH010000207.1:0-4718 GCA_036394895.1 Anaerolineales bacterium | reverse complement strand
CCACCACGCGTAATCCGCTCCGCCGTAGACGTAAATTGCCTGATCAGGTCCGCCGTGATGCTTCTTGCTGATAATGACATCTCCCTCCAGCCCAAGCTTTGTGACTTTAACCAATCCTTTAACAGGGAACTTGAAAATTCCCGTGTATTCCACACGATCTCTGTGATGGAGTATCCGTTCCTGTCCAAGATTAACACTTTCAAGTTGCATATTTTTTATCCTTGTTCTTCATAATTTCGGCTTGAGCAGATTGTTCAGAAAGAGATAAACCAGGAAAACCATGCCGATTTGAAGCAGTAACCAGATCCCCACAGCAGTCAAGTACTGTGGCTCTGAGATGTCCACCAGCCGAATGGAATGTGTGGCAACATGGAGAACGACCGGCGCCCAGATCGTGTTATTGCCGCGCTCGAAAAGAATCGCCATCGGGAAGGCGGCGGAGACTGCGACGAGAGTGGCGAGGAATCCCACAAAAAATGGATTCCCCACGAAGAGCAGCAAATGCACGGCTGCAAAGATCGCCATGGAAATGAACCCTGCTCGACGGAACGATAGACCTGCTTCCCTTCGCAATCCGCCGAACACATATCCACGGAAAAGAGTCTCCTCGCCCACGCCGTTGAGTGTAATAATGCCAACCAAGATCCATAACCAATCCGCTTTCAGCGTGATTTGTGCGCCTGTTACCATTGAGAAAAGGGGAAAGAATGCCAGCATGATGAGACCAACGATCGCTGCTACCAAAATAGCGCGTGGATTGGGTCGACTATAGCCGACGGCCCGCAAACCTTGTGCTACATCATGTTTGAAAACTTGTCTCTCAAATAGCACGGCCACAAGCACCATGATGGCTGTGACGATCAATGCCGCCCAGGTCTGATCCAATAACGCAGCAAGGAAAGTAATACCAAGTTCCAAGATAACGAACATCATTGCACAGCCGACCAGTATCGACGAGATGGCACGGCGTGAGGAAGTTTCGACTTGTTTGGTCAGCGTGGTCATAGGATGGACTCCTTTAGCGAAGGGATGGGCTCGGTTACTATTTTAAGTGTATAACCCCCATTCCTCTGTTTATGGTACAAAAAATACATTGCAAGACGCGGGAATATCGTGCCTACTCTGCGTAAGAAGTAATCTCAACGAACTCTCCAGTGAGTTCAATTTTGATGTTTATGATTCGTGCGAATAAGGCTCCGCAATGACAAACAAACGCCCCCAACTAAATTCATCTCCTTTAGAGATACAAGTTTGAAAAACAGCTTGTCCCTGCCTGTCATAAACCTTTGAAAACACTTCCGAAGCTTTCAACAAATCATTGGTATTCAGATCTATGAATTTGCTTGAAGGGCTAGTGGGTTTCAGAGCCCGGTAGCGCAGAATTTCTGTGACGACAAAGGTTGATATCTGTCCATCCCCGTAGATCAAATATATTTTTTGACCGGTTTCCAATTGGGAAAAGCTGGCACCTGCCAGATTGTTGTGCGCCAGCAAGCCAGTCGAACCGAATTGGGATGCCAGACCAAATTGGGTCACGATGTTTTGCTTGGGCGAAACGAATCCATTGTTTCCCTTTGGCTGCTGGACAACCGGAGCAGCAAGGATGTCGGGGATGTAGATCCCGCGCAATTGATCCGCTTGACCGTTTTTTACTTGGTCAACAAATACATTTAGCAGTAGCAGATTGTCACTAGCGAAATTACTGTTCAGCGCTTGAACGCTGTATCCGGGGATTAAAGCCGTGGACAGGACAAAAAGCAGAATGATGTTAGCAAGAATGGAACGAACGAATTTGAGCGCCATGATGTTTTCCCGGGGCGCCCGATGTTTCCGTCTACGAAATGAAAGCATTCATTTCGGCAGCCTGGCGATCCTAACCAATCCTGGGTCTTAGATCCATGGCTTTGCGTCACCGGTTTTCACCGGGTTTGCCCTTATCGAGGAAGATTTCTTTTTGTGATTATAGAGGGTTAAGTATCAATTTGTCTTTAAATTCTAGTGTTATGGATTTACAAGTTTGTTAGTAACATTCCAGGGTTCACAAGCAGATTTTCGCCATACCAGCTTTGAGTCTTGCAGAGTGCAGTAGTGTTAATTCGACCCAATTGCCCCTGATACCACTCTGTTGTTTTGACTCGGTACATTGCTTTATGGGTAATGGAAATCCGCCTCTCTATTTATTTCCCTTTATACACATTGAGTGATTCAACCTGTGCCTGTGGGGCAAACACCATCACGTTTTCTTTGATGTGCTGCAAATGCTCCAAGACCGACTCCTTTCCAATTCCGGGCGGCGCATAGACCGTAAAAATCACGTTATTTGTATTCGGTGTGATCTGTGTACGCTGGTCAGGACCATACAGGATACTCGAAATGACACCATCCTGATCGCTGATCATCATATCGCCAGGTTTGAGGACCTGCTGCTCTCCTCGCAAGAGCGTATACGTTTCATTCCCCGTTGCGACATCCAATGTGAGGGGCAGATGCAATGCATCCAAATCGTGCCCCGCGGTCAGCAGCATATCCTGCATTTCTGCCATGAACATGGCTTCCACCAACGCGGCTACACTCGGGATGGATTTCCCCTTCAACACAATCGACTCAAGTTGCAGCTGGATGTGGTAGGTCTTCTTGAAATGACGATAGTATTCAGCATACGCCTGCAAAATCGGATGGCTTGCAATCACCGCGCGATCCTGACCGGAATATTGGGAACGCAATTGCCGCTCTAATTCGATTTTGCGTTTTTCCAGATCCGCGTGATGTGCAGGATTGGAAACCGCGCGCATTACCAACACGCCCACGTGTGCTTCAGGATAAGTGGATTTCCAGGTATCGGTTACTTCAAACATTTGATTAAATCCATGTTGACGTTTCACCCTTTATCTTTTAACTTCATCCTTGAATTTGATGGAGGCAATGATCGCTTCAAAAATGACGCTGCCAGATTCGTCCCAACCATTCTTATGCGTGCCCAGGTTGGACATCCCCAAGCCAAAAATAATAAAATCTTTTCCTGGAGAAATCGCGACGGCTCTCCCTGCCATAGGATCATTGAGAAACGTTCCAGTCAGATCAATGGCGATCCCGTTCATTCCATCGATGCTGATCCCATACGGGTCGCTTTGATTAAATGAACCGCCCCGGGAAGCCATTTCGACAATATATTTATCCAGAAAGGACTCGAGGGTATAGATGGATTCAATATAGGGTTTGCCATTCAGTGAAATGATGAGTTCACCGCCTTTGTCAGAGATATTGACGGAGTAATCATCAGTATCGAAATCAAGCTTTGGTTGGACGGCTAAAGAAAACCCGCCGCTTTTTAGATCGATGAACTGGACTGCCAAAGTGGATGGAATGAGTGTAGCTGTCAGTGCAGGTTGAGGAGTATTGGTTGAAACGGGTTTTATCCCTGGTTGAGAGGCGCAGGAGATCAATATTGTCGCGTTAGTTAATAAAATAAAGATAATTTTTTTCATACTCAATCTCTCTATACTCAATCTCTCTATACTCAATCTCTCTTCAGATAATCGTCAAGAAAACGCTAACGATCTCCGGATCATAGATTTTCCCGGCATTCTCCCGAAGATAAGCAATCACAGTTTCTCTTGTCCAGGCTTTGCGGTAGGGACGGTCAGACGTCAGCGCATCCCATTGATCAACGACTGCAAAAATGCGCGCGGATAAAGGGATCTCTTCCCCCTTTAATCCTTCTGGATACCCAAGCCCGTCCCAGCGTTCATGATGACTGTAAGCAACTTCAACGCACGGTTGAAGAAAAGCGACCTGAGCAAGCATTTGCTTTGCATAGACAGGATGCTGCTGTAAGAGCTTTCTTTCCGCGTCGTTCAGTTCTCCGGGTTTCAGCAGGATCTCATCCGGGATAGCCATCTTCCCAATGTCATGCAGCAACGCGCCGCGTCGCAGATGACCGATCTCTTCCGTGGAGGTCCCAACGCCTGCGCCAGTCGAGCGCTGAGCTCCACCAATCGGCGGCTGTGCCCCTCCGTCTCTTTATCTCGATATTCCAAAACTTTTGCCCAGGCTCCTAGCGTCAAATCGTAGTTTTTCCTTAGTTCTGCTTCCGATTCTTTGACGCGCTCGAGGTGATTTTCCATATTTCCCACAACCACCCAAATAAATGCAGCTGCAACCAGTAAAAGAATGATTATCGGCAGGAGGATGTCGAACTTGGTGGCGCCAATCGTTGGATGGATATATCCTCGGATTTCAAGGCTAACGATCCCAATCAAGGAAGCGATTGCGGCAAGGCTAAAGTAGGGCGTTACACGTTTGCCGAAGAAGAGTACTCCGATCATGATAAATATTGGGTAAGCGAGGATGCCCGAGTCGCGGATGCCATCCCCATCAAATAAATTTAAGTTTATGACCATCAACACAATCGCACTGAGGAGCAATGCAGAAGGGGTAAGCTGTCCCTCTGAATTTAGCCAGAGAAGAGGAATACAAAGAAATGCCAGCCCAAACAGGGCAATCACTGAATTCCATGTTCGAAATCCTACATTGAGCAACCCAAGAGCAACGGAAGCGATGAGCACGATCCAAATAAGGGCAGAGAGGGTGCGAACACGTTGGTTTTTCTCATAGAGGGCTAAATTATTTGACATGGTAATTCTCTATCGAGTGGGACAAATAGTGTAAGAATCAATTAGGGAGCCTCTACAAATCGATTCAATACTGAAAATGGTCGT
>DASWEH010000206.1:0-12121 GCA_036394895.1 Anaerolineales bacterium | reverse complement strand
TTTTAAGTTTTTTTTTCCTCGGGTTGTCCCTGCTGCGATTCGGACTCTTCCTCCGCCTCGCTCGGGACAGATTGACCTGCCAGTTGCTCGATGCGCTCCTGCAACTGCTCAGTCGTCATCTCGGCTTGCTGGAAGGGAGTCCGCTTGATGCGATGGGGGAGCGCCAGTTCCGCGGCGAGGGCGATATCATGATCGTTGATCTTCGTCCGCCCTTCGAACGCGGCTTGGGCACGCGCGGCTTTGAGAATGACTAGGTCTGCGCGGTGACCATCCACGTTCAGGGAGGAGGTCAGCGCGGCAATGGAGAGCAAGTCACGGCTGGTATGGGTGACCTGCCCAACAAGTTCGCGTCCGCGCTCGATCTGGTGGGAAAGCTCTTCCTCTTTCGGCAGCCACTTTTTGCGGAAGACTTCTGCATCCTGTTCAAACGCCAGATTGCGCTCCATGATCATGACGCGCTCGCGCGCCTCTCGAATTCCAACGATATCCACGGAAAGAGCAAAGCGATCCAGCAGTTGAGGCCGCAGCTCTCCTTCTTCTGGATTCATCGTCCCGACGAGGATGAAGCGAGACGGATGCGTAAAGGAGATACCCTCGCGCTCGACCATGTTCACGCCCATCGCGGCGGAGTCCAGCAGCACATCCACAACGTGATCGTCGAGCAGATTCACTTCGTCAATGTAGAGCAGACCGCGATTGGCAGAAGCCAGTACGCCCGGTTCAAAATGACGTTCGCCTTTTTGAATGGCCTGTTCGATGTCAAGCGTTCCCACCACACGGTCTTCTGTCGCGGAAACAGGCAGGTTCACAAAGGATGTAGTTCTCACATGATAAGGGATTTTTGTGGCGCCCTCAAAGCGCTCTTTACATTCTGTGCACCATGTGGCAGGTTTATCGGGATCACAACCGAAACGGCAATCATTGACAACGGATACTTTGGGGAGTAACGCGGCTAATGCGCGCGCCGCTGTGGATTTTGCTGTACCGCGTTCACCGCGGATCAAGACACCGCCGATGCGTGTGTCAACGGCATTTAGAATGAGCGCACGTCTCATACGCTCCTGACCTACAATTGCTGTAAATGGAAAAATAGATGGCATGTATCAACTCCAAAGCGTGATTATAACGCGTGATTCAGTATTCCCCAAATTGGTATGGTTAAAGAATGAGATTTCCATTAAGTGAAATGAGCATCATGGCATGATTTAATGATTAGGGTTGCAAACTTGCACATTCACCTGTATAATGCCATTTACATTTTCTCAACCGGAGTATCAAGTGACAGATCAGAACCAGGCCCTGCCCGCTCAGGGGAGCGAAGCTCACCAGCAGGGAGAACAATCAACGAACAACAACAATCAAACAATGGAGTCTTTGCTTAAGGAGCAGGATCTAAATGTGGACTTGCCTCAATCAGGCGAGATCCGTACCGGCGTCATTGCAAGCATCAGTCCCAGCCAGATCCTTGTCAGTATCGGAGCGAAATCGGAAGGCGTGGTTTCTGGTCGTGAACTGGAACAATTGACGGCTGAAGAGCGCGAAGCGCTGAAGGTTGGACAGGAAGTTCCCGTTTTTGTGCTGAATCCTGAAGATGCAAACGGCAATGTTGTCCTTTCCCTCAAACGTGCTCAGGAGCAAATCTCCTGGGATAATGTGGAGAAGTTAGTCTCCAGCGATGAAGTCGTTGACAGCAAAGTGATGGGCTTCAACAAAGGCGGCTTGATCGTCGGTGTGGAAGGCTTGCGCGGGTTTGTGCCTTCTTCCCAGATCAGTGCCATGCGCCGCAGTCAGTCTAGCGGCGATACGCCCGAACAGCGCTGGCAGAAGATGATCGGACAGCCGATCACGGTGCGTGTGATCGAAGTCGATCGCGAACGCCGCCGCCTCATTCTTTCGGAACGTGCCGCCAGCACCGAGTCACGTCAATCCATCAAGGAACGTGTGATCGAAGAGCTGGAAGAGGGCAAAGTGTATACCGGTCGCGTGACCAGCCTGGCCAACTTCGGCGCGTTCATCAACATCAATGGCGCAGATGGTCTCGTCCATCTTTCTGAACTTTCATGGGAACATATTGATCACCCGCGTGAAGTATTGGAAGTGGGACAGGAAGTCAAAGTCAAAGTCATCAATGTGGACAAGGACAAGAAGCGCATCGGGCTTTCCGTGCGTGCGTTACAGGAAGATCCATGGCGCTCACGGGTTGAAAAATACAGCGTGGGTCAACTGGTCGAGGGTGTCATTACCCGCCTGACCAAGTTCGGCGCATTTGCCCGTTTGGAAGGCGATATCGAAGGTTTGATCCACATCTCTGAGATCTCTGATCATCGCATCGAACATCCGAAAGAGGTTCTTAAAGAAGGGGAAGTCAAGAGCCTGCGCGTCATCCGCATCGACCCTGAACAGCATCGGATCGGTCTGAGCCTTCGCAAGGTGGATTCTGCCGCATTTGCGGATAAGGATTTCAAACTGCTTGCCGCAGAATATAACGCGGAGGAAGAAGAGTCTGAATCCCCGGAAACTCCTTCTCCTTCGGATGAATCTCCTGGAGAATCAAAGCCGGAGAACCCGGAAGCTTAAATGGCAACCAAGAGCGTCTCGCCACAGGTGGGGCGCTCTTTCATGAATATGCCCCTGATTATTGATTCGCATCAAGATTTGGCGTGGAATATGTTGACGTATGGGCGCGATTATACGCGCTCCGTTCAAGAGACGCGTCGTCTGGAAGCTAACACGACCACGCCCGAGCGCAATGGGGATTCGATTGTTGGCTGGCCTGAATATCAACGAGGTCAGGTGGCGGTGGTCTTTGCGACGTTGTATGCAACGCCTGCCCGGAAGAAGGAAGCGGGGGATACCATCGTCTATGCGGATTACGCGACTGCCCATCGTCTGTACCGTCATCAGATCGATGTCTATCGTAAATTGGTGGATGATCACCCCGATAAATTCCGGTTTATTTCCTCAAGGAAAGAACTTGACTCGGTTATCGAACATTGGTCCAAGCCTGTGCAGGACGATGAAGGTCATCCTGTTGGATTGATCTATCTCATGGAAGGCGCGGAAGGGATTCGCTCCCCCCATGAACTAAGTGAGTGGTATGACCTGGGCTTGCGGATCATCGGTCTCGCCTGGGCAGGGACGCGTTATTGTGGCGGCACCAGTGAGCCCGGTCCGTTGACAGACGAGGGGCGCCAATTGATCTCAGCCATGGCGGATTACAACTTTATCCTCGACCTCAGTCACATGGATGAAGCCGCGGCGCTCGAATCACTGGACCGCTATGAAGGCCCGGTGATGGCGACCCATGCCAATTGTGCCGCATTGATGCAGGGTTCAGAGACAAACCGTCATTTGCCAGACCGCGTCATCCGCGGTTTGATCGAACGCGAGGGGGTGATTGGTCTCATTCCATTGAACACATTTCTCAAAGTGGGCTGGCTGCGAAAAAACGGAAGTCGCCGCGAAGAAGTATCCTTGGAGGCCTTGATCGCCCACATCGATCATATTTGTCAGTTGGCAGGAAATGCGAACCATGCCGGGATTGGCTCGGATTTTGATGGCGGCTTTGGTTGGCAATCCATTCCGCATGAGCTTGATTCGATCGCGGATCTGCAAATGATCGCGTCCAAATTAATCGGGCGCGGATACAGTGAGTCGGATGCAACGAACATCCTGGGTGGCAACTGGCTGAGATTCCTTCGAAAGCATTTGCCAGCATGAACCTTGAGCCAGCCTTCCGTGTCTCCAATATCCGCATTCGTTTCAGCCTGCTCTGTGTGGGATCGGGTTTGTTCTTATTTATCGCTGGGACAAAACCCAACTGGTTTGGCTGGAGTAGAGCCGCATTGGTCGGGTTCATACAGATTGCGGTCTTCCTCATTGGACTGGCACTGATCTGTATCGGTGGGTATGTTGGACTTTCAGCATTATGGGGGAAGGATCAGCGTAGTATTATTGCAGATATCGGATCGCGTTTAATTGGGACAGGATATGTGATCGCAGTGTTTGCAGGTATGGCGGATGTGTTTGGGATGGGCGCTCAGACCCTGCCTGATAATCTATACTTTGGTCCCTTGCAGGCAAGCGGGGTGTTAATCGGTCAATTTGTCATCGCGATTGGTTTTTTGATGTTCATCCCCTATCATTTCCATTCGAATAAAGCTTCTGAGTAAAACTTCCCGTTCATGGGGGGTTATATTTAGGGTTCATTTGTCCATGGTAAAAGTTTGAAAAGCAGTGTGTTTGCTCCCAATAATATATCTCCGACCGTCGTGGCTGTTTTGCGCAACCAGACGAGTAAAAATGGATTTCGAATGAGCAGCAACGCGACGATAAGCAGGATCAGGAAAATCCCGTAAGTCAATACTCTCAGAATGAAGATGGAAATAGAAAAAATGAGGAAGAGCGGGAATGTAACTGGCGCAAAAATGATGGCAATAGGATGATAGTTTCGCTTTTTGGGATCATCGTCTGCGCGTTTGGAATTGACACGATAAGCATATCCTGCGCATGCCATGATGATTAACAAGAGCAGAAGCATTCCCGTGCAGAATTCCCTCAAGTGATAGAGCAGCATACCTTGCCCCGGCAACGATTTCCTTGTTGTATTTTATAGCAAATCGTCTGTTTTGTGTGTAATAATAACTATCCCACGTTTTCATGACGCGGGATAGTCCTTTTGTTTACATAAAGTGACCGTTACTGCTGCTCAAGAAATCGTTTTGCCGTTTCTACTAGCATAGCGGTTCCAATTGGCAGGGCGCGCTCATCAAGGTCAAATTTTGGATGATGGAGAAGGTAATTTTCGTGTCCCTGCTTTTGCGTGCCAAGCGTAAACATTGCACCGGGTGCATGTTTAAGAAATTCTCCGAAATCCTCCGCACCTAGTGTTTTTTCAATCTCGCTTACATTTTCGGCGCCGAGCATGTCCCGGCCTGTTTTTTCAATCACCTCGGATACCAGGTCATCATTGATCATGGGCGGACCACCAATCTCGTATCTTAACTCATAATCTCCGCCCAGTGTTTTTGCAATGTCAAAAGCTCGCTTCATTTCTGCATGGATCTGTTGATGGACTTTTTCATTGGTAAAACGTAACGTGCCGGTAATTCTCACACTTTCAGGGATAACGTTTTCGGTTAAGCCGCCGCTGATCGAACCGATGCTGACCACCGCTGGCTCGAACGGATTAATGCGGCGCGAGACAATTCCATTCAACGCAAGGATGACGTGAGCCAACAAATAGAATGGATCAATTGTTTTATCTGGATGTGCTCCATGCCCCCCTTTGCCTGAGATCATTCCGTACCAGCTATCGACGCCGCCTGAGCTGGGACCGGCGTTAATGCCAATTGTGCCAACAGGATGCAGAGGGTCCACATGTTGGGCAATGACATAATCCACGCCATCCATCGCACCTTCCGCAGACATGCGCTGTGCGCCACTTTTGCCCTCCTTATCAGTGGTTTCTTCGCAGGGTTGGAACAGAAACCGGACGCGCCCAGGTAATTTTTCTTTCGACAAAAGCAATGCTGCGCCTAATGCCATGGCTGTATGAGAGTCGTGACCACAGGCATGCATAGCGCCTTTGTTTTGTGACACATATTCGTATTCATTCTGTTCCAGGATAGGCAGCGCGTCCATGTCCGCGCGGATGGCGATGACTTTGCCTCCTTCACCGATTTCTGCGACCACGCCCGTCTTTCCAACGCCGCGCTTGACGCGATAGCCCATCTTCTCCAGTTCGTCTGCAACGATTTTCGAGGTGCGATGCAGTTCAAATCCGATCTCGGGGTGCATATGGAAGTCGCGCCGCCATTCGATGAGTTCTTCTGAAATTGCATGTGCCTGTTTGAGCATAAGTCTCCTTCAGATGTTTACAAGTAAAAATACACAGGTAAACAGGTGCATTCTACTCGTTTACTTGCGTACCTGTTTACAAGCTTTCTTTTTCATACCATAGTGGGTGAAAGATCATGCGAAGGCAAGGCGTCCATGCCTGCTTTTTTCGTGAGGTCCAGCATAAAAGCGCGGAGTGCTGCTTCTCTGGCAGGATCAAGTTCAGGCTTTTCATAAGAGGCGAGAAGTTTGTTTACAATTAATTTCGCTCGTCCATAGGTATCCAAACTGCCTGCTTCCTTCCAATTACGCATCGAGTCCCGATCAATAATGTTACTTGGCAGGTGTTGTTCTTTTCTGAAGAGCTGCATGGTGATCCTTTGCTTGAGGAAGTCACCACCTTTGAAATTGATCTTGTCATCATAGAAGCCAGTGGCAAGGGTTTCGGTGTGCAGTTTGACGCCCTCAATCATGCGCTTTGCCATGGCAATCCCCTCGGCATCAATAACAAGTTTTTCCGCGCTATGGCATGCGAGAAAATCGAGCATACCTGAACCAGAGATCATGTTGATCCCGCTCAATGCTCCGATCATCGCTGTAATTCCGCTTTCCAGACCCGCTTGGGCGTCGACTAGCTTTGAATCCGTCGCGCCGAGGTACGTATGGGTTGGCATCCCCAGCGACTTGGCAACTTGAGCGTACGAACAATCCAGCATCGCAGATTCGACCGCGCCCATGGGCGTCGCGCCTTTACGCATATCGAAGATCGCCGCCGCGCCACCCCAGACAATTGGCGAGCCTGCCTTTGCAAGCTGATGGATTGTGATGCCCGCCAAACATTCTGCAGTGTGTTGCGTGACCGCGCCCAGCAGGGTAACAGGAGCCGCCGCGCCAGCTAATGGAACAGATACAATTTCAGCAGGTACACCTGCGCGTGATAATGCAATCAGATTGCCCGAACCAAAGTTGCTCCAGATCAATGGAGGAGCAGGACAAACGTCGAACACAGCGCGTGGTTTTTCGCGCAGAGCTTGCTGCCCACCTGTAAACACCACGAGCATGTCAATCATCTCTTGAACAGTCTTATTTGTGAACGCTCCAGTGACGATTGGTTTCTTTGAATAGAGAAGTGCCAGATATAAGCGATATGAGTCCTGAATATCCTTATGAACATCATGACAGATCACTGCCGTGGATTGAGCGTCATATTGTGGAAGTTGCTCTGCGACCTTTAATAATCTAATGAGATGCGGTGTTTCTGTGGTGTCATGTTCGAGGGTTTCGGGATTGAGTATTGTAATGCCCGATGACCCGGGGTCGAAGTGGACGGAGTCGCCCCCATAGTGAACTGTTGGATTACCGTCATAATCATAAAGATAAAATTCGTGCGGTACGCTTTCCAAAGCCTTCTTAACAATTTGCGCGGGAATTTTTACAACCTGAGTCTCCTCATTCACCTGGGCGCCTGCATCGCTCAATAATTGGCGCGCTTCTGGATTCTGGACTTTGATGCCCGGTTTCAACATCAACTGATACGCCTCATCCAGAATACGCGCGATCAATTCATCTGTCAGAAGAGTAAGTTTCGGTTGCATATGACACCTCTAAGCCTTTCCTCTAGTCGAATGCCTTGCAAGTATTAATAAGAATTAAAAGGGCCTTCGTAATGCACAATGATTGATTTGTGTGCGCCAAACCGGATTCAACGAAAGCCCAATTTCAATACTACTTTTCGACCGACTTAATAATCTTTTCCATCTCTGCACTGATCTTCGGGTCGAAGGGTTCAGGACAATGTTCTGTCAATATCTTGCGGGCTTTGGCTGTTGCCCAATCGCGCGCATCATCTTTCTTTGTTTCCCACTCACTGTAAGGACGCCTGTCCATCAGTTGTGGCATAAACAGTTCACGCATATGTTTGCGCGTATGCTTTTGGGCAAGATAGTGTCCACCGGGACCCACGTTTGCAATCGTTTCCAAAGCGAGTGTTTCCTCGTTCACTTCGATGCCTTGCATCATTTTATGAATGATAGAGAAGACCTCACAATCCATCATCATCTCGGCATAGGACCAAACCCGGCTTCCATGCAGGAATCCACATCCTAGCAGCATATCGGACATGACCACACTCGCCATGAACGTGGATAGACTGCCATCGATGCCGGCCTGCCAGTTCGGCTCCTTCGCGCCGGTTGCGAATGCGCCCATGGAGAGCGGAATGTTGTAAAAGTCCGCCAGCACGTTGGTGGCTGCACCGAAGAGATAATCTTCGGGTCCGCCGCCTGTGTAGCATCCCAAGCGTAAATCGGAGGCAGTCTGTGCGGCGGCATAAAAGACAGGTGCGCCAGGATACGCCAGTTGCAGCAACGCAGTCGCGGCGATCACTTCTGCGTTTCCAACAGCCAGGTTACCTGCCATAGTAACGGGACCTGTCGTCAGACAGGAAGCCATGGTCATGAATCCGGTTGGGATGCCATGCTCCGCTGCAATTAATGCTGCATCGAGGCTGCCGCCATCGTGACCGAGTGGGGGAGCGGTGCATTGCATCAGGGAGAGGACGGGTCGTTCGCGCAATTTATCCTTGCCGCCGACGATCAAGGCAGCCATTTCCATGGCGGCGTTCGCCTCATGGATGTTGTAGATGCTTTCAGTCTGCACGTGTTTGGTGGAGTTCTCCCAAACGGCTTTGATCTCGTGCAGACCACGCGCTTCCACCGGTGCATCCTGGGCGGAGACGGCGACCCAATGGAACGCGACTTCCTCCGTCGCGTCCGCCACGCGGACGATGTCTTGAACATCACGCAGGCAGGAGGTCCGCTTTTGACCGGTGTGGATGTCGATCACTTCCACGCCGCAGCCATCTGTTCCCAGATAGACGTGGTTGCCATCCAGCGGCAAATCCTGCCCTGGATCGCGCGCCGCTAGTGAATAGGCGGGCGGGCATTTCTTCAATGCCTCTTCGATCACATCGTCTTTCACGCGCACGATCTTCTTTTCGCGATCCACGGTCGCGCCATTGGCTTCCCAAATGTCCAGTGCTCGCTGGGATGGGAAGCGCACGCCAACGTGTTCGATGATCCACAACGTGGCTTCGTGAATTTTTTTGACTTCTTCAGTTGTTAAGATTTCAAGCTTCAGTTTTGGATTACTAATCGACTTGATGTTTTTAGACATAGTGCCCTCCCGAGGACTATATCTCTACTCTCTCTTTGTTGGTCGTACAGGAGTCCAAAGTCTCCCGACTTTGGATAATGTTATGTTTTTTCAACGTCTGGCCCCACAGGGGCGCTTCGCAAAGACGTTGAGTCCAAAGGCTATTCTTTCCCAAGTAATTGCTTTGCCAATTTCACCGCGCCGACCGCGTCTTCAGAGGTCCCATCGGCTTTGATCTTTTCTGCCCAATCTTTTGTGATTGGTGCACCCCCCACCAAGACTTTAATGCGCGGACGCAACCCCTCTTTATCCAACTCATCGATCACTTCACGCTGACGTACCATAGTCGTTGTGAGCAAGGCACTCATGCCGATGATCTGGGCATCTACTTCGAGCGCTTTACCGATGATCTTCTCAGCGGGCGCATCGACACCAATGTCAAACACATCAAAGCCGGAAGCACTGAGCATGGTGCCAACCAGGGTCTTGCCAATCTCATGAATATCGCCTTCCACGGTGGCAAGCACCACACGTCCCATCACTTCGCGCGCCTCGCCCAGCTTGAGCAATTCTGGTTCGAGGATGGCAACGGCGGCTTTCATCGCTTCGCCTGCCATGACCAATTCGGGCAAAAACGCTTCGCCTTTGCCAAACTGGTCACCAATGTAATTGACACCCACCACAAATCCTTTGGTGATTGTGTCTAATGGATGCATTTGCAATTCAATGGATTTTTTCGCAAGCTCTACCGCCTGCTCCGATTCACCATCAATAATGCTTTGCGCCATTTCCTTATATAGTTCGTCGATTTGTACATTTTCCATCATAATGCCATCTCCTTATTTTCATGATCTCAACAGGGACGAAACCTGCTCTTCTTTTTCACGTAAGGATGTTGCTGGGATATCCAAATATTCCTCAAGCCATTTGCCTGAGTCCATCACATGCTCAATCGATTTCTGGGCTGCCTTGATCCCCTCTCTTTTTTTGAGCGCCTCCACAATCGCGATATGTTCCCTAAGCGTATTGGCGGTGCTATTAGCAAGCAATTCTGGGTTTCGGAACAATGCCTCATACAAGAGCCAATCAGGAAATGCATTCGCAACCATCTCATATAATTTGATCAACAGTTCATTTCTGGAGGCTTTCGCGATGGCTGCATGGAACTCACGACTCAATTTCCGTTCATCCGACATTTCTTTGAGTGTGTCGTGCGTTTTCATCTCATCGAGCATTCTTTCCAGATTCTGAACCTGCTTGTCTGTTATGTTTCTGGCTGCTTCCTGAGCAATGATCGCTTCGAGGACAAGCCGCAAGCCATACGCTTCCACCACATCCTTCGTGGACATTTCGCGGACCCGCACACCCCGATAGGGGACACGCTCTGCCAAGCCGGCGGAGACAAGCAGGTCCAAGCCCTCGCGTACAGGCGTCATGCTCACGCCCAATTGTGTGGCGATATCGTCTTGTCTTAGCCAGTCGCCAGGTTTATAGGTGCCCGAGATGATTTTTTCGTGCAATACATCAAAAATATCCTCTTTGAGAGGCCTTTTTTGAAGTAATTCTGTTTCTTCGTTTGGTTGAGAATTGACAAGCATGATTACCTCGGTTAATGCTTGTCATTATATATTATATATAATTTTTAGTACAGGAATTTTCGTGCGTAGCACGTGTGACAATGATCACTCTATGGCTATCTCCGCAATGGTGGCGAGGTTGTCAGTCATGACCACCGAGTCGGCCAGCAAGCCTGATTCTTTACCAGCGGGCGAATCCAACTTAATCAGTACGCGGCCTGGATGATTAGCGCGAAACACGCGGCTGGTAATCATCGCAACAACCTGTGGCAGATCACTTTCAAGATTATCCATTTGAATGATTAAGCCGGGCGAGGTTTAGCAGTTTTCAGATCTGAATGCGGAAATAAGACCAAAACCACATCGCCACGTTTAAGCGTGCGCTTCATAGTCGTCATATACGCTCATCTCAGGGCTATCCCACTCTTCTGCAAAAGAGGCGAGCTGTGCTCGTAGCGCTCCGGCCTGTTCTTCATTAATGCTGCGTGCGTGCAAGTCAATCCCCTCACCACCCAAGAAGGTCACAATTACAGGGGTTTCATCAGGAATATTGGAAGGATGGTCCTTCAGGATAACCTTTCCCTTGCGGTAAACACCTTGTACAGTGGTTAACATAGTTACTTACTTCTTGCTTTGGGAGATTATAACGCAGCCCTCTGATCAATTGGGTTATACATGCCTGAACCCCGGCACCATTTCTCCTAAACAGTTCCCTCCCTACCTATGGCAATTACTTCTGACCTTTTTACTCTCACACCCTCCTTCAACATCAACGCCAGCGGAGAGGCGAGCAGAACCAAGCCAGTTGTCATTACCAGCACTGTGGGAAAGCCATAATTCTCAGCAACGGGTCCCGTGAGCAACATTCCCAGTGCACCTGAGGAAAAGATAAAGCCTAAGATTAATCCAGAAGCCAAGGCCATGCCGCCCGAAATCATCCGTTGCGCCAGGACCACCATAATGCTATGTACAGCTCCCGTACAGGCACCAGCCAGCGGGATGAGTAGATATAGCCACGGTGACCACCCAATCCGGCTCATGCTATAAATCGGAAAAGCGGCAAACAATAAAGCGATTGCCGCTACTTTACGTTTTGCGTATTGATCTCCAAAGTAGCCACCGATCACATTACCCAATGCAGAACCACCCATGAAGAAGCCCGCCATATTTCCATAGGTTGCCGCGCCGAGCCCTAAATCCTTGATATATTTCGGCACAAAATTGATCATGTTCGCCTGTGACCAGGATTGCAATGTCGCAACAACCGCAAGGATAACGATAAAGCCGACGCTGGCTTGCAAACGAACTTTGTCATCTCCATCGATGGGTTTTGGATGCGGATGATTGGCGCGCAACTGATAAGCCAAGGCAAGTCCGATGGGGATCGAAACAATCGGAAAAATGATCATAGCTGGCAAACCGAGTTTTGCCAGAATGAGCCCTGTCAGAATCGGTCCAATGAAATGACCCATTTGGCCAGCCATAAAGAAAAGAGAAGTCGCGGTCGTCTCGCGGCCCGCCATGTGATGACGTCCCTGCAGGGTGGCTTGAAC
>DASWEH010000205.1:0-4346 GCA_036394895.1 Anaerolineales bacterium | reverse complement strand
GTCCGTGATTTGCTAAGCAAATCGGGTGCAAGTGTTGTGCCCTTCGTCTTAAGGAACTTATGCTTTCACCAAACTCATTGTTACTGGCATCTCATCCCACGTTCTGCCCTCCAGTATCCGTCCTGCTCTTTTCTTTTGCACGCCGCCCCACTGCTTGAAGAAAAATGGGACGTTGGCTCCCAGGCACTGATCCCGGATATCCGTGACCCATTCCTGCATGATCGGCGTTGCGCTTGCCCAAGAGAACTCTTACTACTTTTCCTCCAGCATCGTTTTCACAACTTCCAACAGGTCAGGAACCTGATTCTTGACAATATCCCAGACCGTTTCTTCGTTAACCCCGAAATATTCATGCGCCACAATGTCACGGAACCCGGCAATTTTCCGCCACTTGACGTTTGGGTATGTTATTCGCGTTTCTTCAGAGATGTTCTTTACAGCTTCGCCGATGACTTCCAGATTCCTCAAGACAGCATCAAAATGCAAATCGTCATGGACAAACTCTTTGTACGCCATCCCCTTCGTAAATCTCAGAATTTTCTCGCAGGACTCCTGAATATCCCCAAGATACAGTGACTCATCACGCGACATGGACTAAATCCTGCATGATGTAGGGTCTCATGCGCGGTTTGATCGCCTTGGGCGTGACCAGGTCCACCTTGCGACCAAGCAATTCTTCCAGATAGAACTTTGTGTCCATATAGCGGTCAAAGGTGGCGCGACCCTTGAACTCAACAAGGATGTCCACATCGCTATCTGGTCGTTCCTCCCCGCGGGCGACCGACCCGAATAAGGATAGTGACTTTACGCCCAATTTTTCTAACTGGGCGCGGTGCCTGCGAATACGGGAAATAACTGCCCTGCGTGTCATGCTTTGATTATACAATGGACAGCCAAGAAAGTCACAAAAGCCAGTCCATGATGGAATGTTTTTATATCTATGCCTTTACAAACCCCACATTGACCAGCATCTCATCCCACGTTCTGCCTTCAAGTCTTCGCCCTGCCCGCTGCGCGTCTTTGGACGCCACCCCATTGCTTGAAGAAAAACGAGACGTTGGCTCTCAGGCATTGATCTCGAATATCCGTGACCCATTCCTCGTCCCTATAAAGATAGCATAATTTGAGCGTTATAATAGCAGTATGAAACAGGACGCCGTTGTCCAAACCCTGAAGCAAAAAAATGCCGAGTTGACAAAACAATTCGGCGTGAAATCTTTGCTGCTGTTTGGCTCGGTTGCAAGGAATGAAGCCACTGCAGCCAGTGACGTCGATTTGCTGGTGGAATTTAACCGCCCAGTAGGTTATTTTGGTTTGTTCGCCTTGCAGGATTACCTCGAAAAATTGCTTGGATGTTCCGTTGACTTGGGAACTCCAGACAGTTTGAAGTCATATATCAAAGAACATGTCATGGGGGAATCGATTCGTGTCACCTAGAGGCTGGCAAAATCGTATTCGAGATATTCTGGATGCGATTGCCGAAATCGAGAAATTTACGCAAGGTATGGATTACGAAACCTTCAAAGAGGACATTAAAGCTATTCGCGCTGTTGAAATGAATTTCATCATCATTGGCGAAGCGGCCAATCAAATTCCCGAAGAGGTTGAAGAAAAATATACAGCGATTCCATGGGGTCTGATGCGCGCCATGTGGAATCGTATTGTGCATGCTTATTTTGAAGTGGATGAAAAGCTGATGTGGGACACCATCCAAAATGACTTGCCGCCTTTGATCCCTGAATTGGAAAAGTTGCTCTAATCCAGCAAGGAATTATAAAAGCCAGCCTATGACAGCCTGGCCCTTCATTTCATTTACACCTTTGCGAAACTGAGGTTTGCAGGCATCTCATCCCACGTTCTACCCTCGAGCGTTCTTCCTGCTCGTTTCTTCTGGACGCCGCCCCATTGCTTGAAGAAAAACGGGACGCTGGCTCTCAGGCACTGATCTCGAATATCCGTGACCCATTCCTGTAGGATTGGTCTCGCGCCTGGACCCGACTCGCCGCCTACAATCACCCAATTGATTTTTCTTAGGTCCAATTTCCCAAGCGGACCAATCAACGGCTCGAGCGAAAGGAATTTGATCTTTGCGCCTGTTTCCCGTAAGCAGTCAATTCTAAATTTATATTTTTCAGTCTCAACACTCGTGCCCATCCAAATGTTGTCAGCCCACTCAAGATAGGGACTGAGTTCTGCAACTCTTTCAGCGCGTTTGGTCAATACTTGGAATTGATGCCAATGTGCCCGTTTCATCACATCAAAGACTTTTTCAATAAACTCAAAGGGGACATCTTTATGGAAAAGATCACTCATGGAATTGACAAAGATGACTTGTGGCTTTTTCCATTCAAGCGGCTTTTCGAGCGCATTTTCATGCATCGTGAGCTTGAAGCCATTGCGGTAGTTTTCTTTCCCCATGGCTTGTAAGCGAAAAGCCATTCTTTCCGCATAACAATGCTTACATCCAGGACTTATTTTGGTGCAGCCTGTCAGAGGGTTCCAAGTAGATTCTGTCCACTCAATGGAGGAGTTGGCTGACATTAAATCTCCTTCGTCAACATCAATTTTAGCACATTTATTCTAAAATTGTGAAAATCGAATCATCATTTCCAGGTGTACCAACACATTTAATTTCAGGTGAAGTTTCGTTTAATAATTCCTTCAGCGCCTGTGTTAAATGCTTTCGACCTATCTTACCAAACCAGCTTTTGTCTTGGGTCATAATCTCATAATGCAGTTCTTCTCTAGACAGAGGTGTATTCTTGGGTAAAAGCAAAATAGCTTCCTTAAGTTTATTCACTTTATCATCAAATATCTGTTTTTCAGTTACTTCTGATGTGAAGAGACTCATTTGCCCTGTCAGCTTCTGTTTGTGTTCTTCTTTTTCACGTTGAAATGTCTCTTCAATGCCATTTACAATGTTGCTAGCTAACGTTGCGGCCTTGTAATGTGAGCACGCAAAAACCAAGTGGTATTTCCTTTGTCCATCAATAGAAATTATTGGATAAGAAGCGGCAAATCCCTTTCCTTTCTTGCCAAGCCTATTGAAAGTTTTCTCCAATTGTTCAATGTACAAAATTATTGCATTATCTATTCTCTCCTCAGGAGTTCTACCACTCAATCTGGCTTGCAGGTATTTGCTATCTGTTATATCGAACATGTTTTGTAAAGTATTCAATTTGCCTTGCGCATCTTTTGCGTCAGAATCATAAAAACCAGCGAGTCTGCGGACTGTTTTATAGTCAAATCTTATCCATATATCGGTGGAGTTTTTTCTCGCAACAACTTTTTCTACAGACTCCCAGCCAGTTCCCTTAATCCCAAAATCGTCGATAAAGAAAACAGCAGGGCATCCGCTAATCTGAGACAAAATGTCATCAATGTTGTCATCAAATGAACCCTCGAAATTCCTGACAATATTCCCAAATCTTTTTGTTTCAGCAGATAGGTTTATAAAATTATCGTGATCCTTTTCAATGTTGATGCATCTCAAGGTAAACGGCATGTTGCCTTGTTGGAAAGCTACTGATGCTTCTGCGGCAAGCACAGGTGATCCCTTTTCACCATTGTCATATATCCCTCTTCCGGCGAATCCATCCACATAATGGATAATTTTAAAGCTTCTTCCTAGGATTTTTGAGAATCCATCAACGTACTTTTTGATAATACTCAGCTTGCGGGCTGACCATTCCTTCAAATCTGAGAAAAATTCCTCTGCCTGGTTCATAGGTATCTCCCTTATGGTAGACGTTATGCTGAAGAACTTTCAACTTCTTCGATTATAGCCAAAAACTGCTTTTGGTACATCTATTTCCTAACTTGACGTATAATTTCGTTAACCCATTTTCGGCGGGAAACCACATGCCCGAAACGAAACGCCCTCTCAAAGTCTTTCTCTGCCACGCCCACGCGGACCGTGACGCCGTCCGCGCACTCTACACCCGCCTGACCAAAGACGGCATGGACGCGTGGCTCGACAAGGAAAAGCTTTTCCTAGGGCAGGATTGGGAATTGGAAATCCGCAAGGCTGTGCACGAGTGACAAATTGCAACTGATTGAATGTGGGTAAAAACAGAATTTGACTTATAATTTCGGTAGTGGTCAAATTGAAGTGATTTGAAGTATAGTAAGGGCATGATAGCCAAACTGATTGTTTACAAATGTCGGAATTGCGATAGCCAAAACATCGTCAAAAATGGTCATAATGCGAGTGGCAGTCAACAATACGTGTGTAAAGACTGCGGGAAACGCGGTGTGCTTGAACCGAAACGTGGATACACCGAAGCGCAGAAAGAACAAATCTTATCTGCATATTATGAACGTTCCAGTATGCGTGGCGTGCAACG
>DASWEH010000204.1:0-6814 GCA_036394895.1 Anaerolineales bacterium | reverse complement strand
AATGTTATCGCCTGTGACTCGAACCTGAACTGCTGGGAGGCATGAAAATTTCAGCGCCAAGTTTGAAACCAGCCGCCTCTAAGCGCGGACCAAAAATGGGTCGAATACCTGTTGCTTTTAGCTCGCCAATGATCTTGCCATTCTGACCGACGCTCGTTTGCTCAAATTTGAAGATGTCGGTCATGACGACTGTTTCACCTTCCATACCAACCACTTCAGTAATGGCAGTTACTTTGCGTGAGCCATCCTTCAAACGCGTTTGTTGAATGATGAGATCAACCGCTGAGGAGATCTGTTGTCGTACTACTTTTAAAGGTAGGTCCATACCCGACATCAAGACCATTGTTTCCAAACGTGAGAGTGCGTCGCGGGGTGTGTTGGCATGCAAGGTGGTTAATGATCCATCGTGACCTGTATTCATGGCCTGCAACATATCCAAAGCTTCACCGCCGCGACATTCACCTACGATAATACGATCTGGTCGCATACGCAAGGAATTACGCACCAGATCTCGAATGGTGACCGCACCTTTTCCATCTATATTGGGGACCTTCGTTTCCATACGCAAAACATGATCCTGTTGAAGCTGTAACTCCGCCGCGTCTTCTATGGTGACAATCCGTTCTTCCTCCGGGATAAAACTGGAAAGAACGTTAAGCAATGTGGTCTTACCTGAGCCGGTGCCTCCCGAAATAACAATATTCAAGTGAGCAAGCACACAAGCCCGGATGAACTCCGCCATATTCGGCGTCAATGAACCATAATCAATGAGCTGCTGGACGGAGAGTTTATCTTTTCTGAATTTGCGGATGGTGATGGACGGCCCATCAATGGATACTGGACGGATCACTGCATTTACGCGTGACCCATCTGGCAAACGTGCGTCAACGGTAGGAGTGTCCGCGTCCACGCGCCGGCCAAGAGGCAGGATGATGCGATCGATGATCCGTAAGACATGATCATCATCATCAAACGTGACTGCGCTTTTCGTCAGCTTCCCATTTTTTTCAATAAACACTTTCTTTGGACCGTTTACCATCACTTCACTGATATCCGGGTCATCCAGCAAAGGCTGAATGGGTCCAAAGCCGGTGAGTTCATCAATAATGTCGGTAAAGACCTGTTTGCGGATATCCTCAGGCAGGCTTATTCTGGTTTGGACATAAACTTCCTGCAGGCGCTGCTTTATGAATCCGGCACGGTCATCAAGCTGCAACTGTTCGCCTTCCATCGAGCGGCCAACATTTTCAATAAGAAAACGCCTGAGTTTAAGAAGATCCGCTGAGGTCAGCCGCGTAAAATTGGGTGCAATTGGAGTAGCCATTAAGAAGTTCTCTCCTCATCTTGCTTCTGTTCTGGCATTACCCATATGATGTGGGATCGCTGCACAGCCAGGAATGGTGTTTGAAAGAGTGTTTGCCCATCGGCACCCAACACACTGACATCCGTCACTGCAAGGAAACTCTCATTGGCATCCAGTTCATCCTTGATGCGTTGATCCCTGCGCACATGAACGTGGCCACGCATCAGATGCGTGGTAGTCTGAATCGTTGCCAGAACGGAGATCTTGGATACGATATCCGTGAAGATCTTGCCTTTTTCATCATATTCAAAAGTCATAGTGCCTCTTATCAATCAAAACGTGCCTGGGAAAATATTCAACTTTCATTCCTTTGAAAATGGCGACATGAATTGGGATTGCCGTGGTCTGCTATCGATGAAGCCCGCCTTAAAGTGTAGCCGAATTAATCCCGAAATTACCTTGCACTTTCCTTAAGCGTCTTATTTCGTTCGTAAGGGATGTACCAGACTCACCATATCCTGGGCTTTGCTTTTGAGAATAATAGAAGCCGTATCCGTGGGATACTTTATCGTTATGGGCTGGTTTAGATTATTGGCTAAGGCAAAATTTCCACCCATATAAGGCATGGCTGTTCGAATTGGCAAGCCAATCATTTCTTCTGCCTGTGCTTTGGTCAATCCCTCCAGGCCAAGGGCGCGGTTCAGAATCGCGTAGATTTTCTGATTATCCACGCCCTGGCTTTGAGGGTAGTCCCAGACGGTTTTTGTCAGCTTGACAGTACTTTGATCTGTAGACACAACCAGGATGATAAGATCCGCTTTTTGGATCAGAGGCAGGCTGATGCGTGAGAGAGAACGTCCAATATCCAAAATGATGAAATCGTATGTAGAGCAAAGCACATTAGCAGCCTCCTCGCGCCTGCGTTTTCACTCCTCAATAGGCGGCATCAGGTATCCTAAACCTGAACGGGTCACGATATGCTTGGGAGTGTGTGCATCATCCTCCAGCTTTTGGCGCAGGCGGGCAATGCTTACCCAGAGGATCTCTTTGTCGCTGCGATACTCAGGTCCCCAAACACTGGTCAGAAGATCTTCGGAGGTCATGATCTTGCCAATGTGATGGGCAAATTGCAGCAATAAGCGGTATTCCGTTGCAGAAAGAGATATAGGCTGTTCGCCGCGCCAGACTTCTGCGCGGGCAAAATCGATCTTTAAATTATCATGGGTGAAAAAGCGGGACTGCCCCACTTCACTGGGAGGCTGGGCGCGGCGCAGAACTGCCCGGACACGCGCAAGCAATTCCGTGGCGGAGAACGGTTTAATCAAATAGTCATCTGCCCCCAGGTCAAGGCCGCGGACACGATCCTGCTCATCGCCTTTGGCAGTAAGAATAATAATAGGAACGCTGGAAAATTCTCGAATGCGCTGCGTGGCGCCGAAGCCATCCAGCTTTGGCATCATCACATCCATCAGTACGAGGTCAATCGGCTGATCTGAAAAAACACTGACAGCCTGCATCCCATCCTGGGCAGTCACAACTTCATATCCTTCTGTCCGCAGGTTGGCTTCGAGCAAACGTAGATAACGAGGTTCATCGTCCACGATCAGAATGCGTTTTGCCATAGGATCTCCTTTGAGTTACCTAGAAGAATTAATGGGCAGTTCAATAAAAAACGTTGTGCCCTGGCCGGGAGTGGATTCTGCCCAAATCTTACCACGATGTGCCAGGATTATTTGCTTGCAAATGTAAAGTCCAAGCCCTGTCCCGGTTACTGATTTTTCGCCGCGCACCCGGTAAAAACGTTCAAAGATGAAGGGCAAAGAGTCCTTTGGGATGCCGGGGCCACGGTCAATGAACGAAATCAATATATGATCCTCCACCTGATTCAATAAAACAACCAGTGGCGAGCCGGGCGCATATTTGATCGCATTCGTAAAAAGATTCTCGAAGACTTGCGCCAAGCGCACTCCATCCCCGGAAATAGGAGGGACGGACTGAAGTTCCATGCTCACGTCGAGTTCCTTTTGACGCGAACGTATGCGCATGATCACATCTCGTAAAACGGCATCCAGCCTAATTGGTTGAAAGCGGAGCGGGAGGGTCTTGCTTTGCAGCCGCGCAGACTCAAGTACATTCTCGATCAACAACGAGAGCCGGTCTGCTTCTTCGTCAATGATGGTCAAAAATTCCTTCTGAGTTTCCTCATCCCAGCTGGTGTCCTGCCGCAATAAGCTGGTGCTGTATCCTTTGATAAAGCCTAATGGAGTCCGCAGTTCATGAGAGATCGTGCTGACAAAATCCTCCTGCAATTGCATCTGACGCTTAAGATCGCGTAATTCCTTCTGCAATCTCATCGATGCAGCCCGCTCGAACAATGTCGAGAGCAAACCTGCTGCAAAAGCTGCAATCGTAGTATGTTGATCTTCATAAACAGGTCCGCCGAACCGCACAAAGACGACTGCGCCTTTTACCAGCGCTCCTTCACGGAGGGGCAAGCCAAGCAGATAGGCTTGATGTAAACGATCATCGGGCGAAATACTGGGACTGGGATCTCTCAAAAGAAGTTGACCTTTTTTGACAACCTGGACAGCAAAATCCTCTCCCCAAGCCGCATCAGCTTCCGCATCCCTGGAGCGTCCTATGGCGCGTGCGAAAGCGATTTCCAAATTTTGGCTTTCTTCATCCTGAAGATATACAGCCACATTATCAAAGACAAACTCTTTTCGCAACTCCACCATGAACTTTTCAATGGCATTCCGCGAGGTATCCAAATGAGCAGCGATTTGCATTAAACCCTGCAAATAGGAAAGAGTATGATTGTCCATTAATTTTTATTTGATCCCATAGCAACAAGCAGGGGGAATTTGAACGTCGAGCCGCGCCCTTCGATCGATTGAACTTCAAGCATCGAACCGTGCGCCTCAATGATCTGACGCACAAGCGAAAGACCCAAGCCTGTCCCTCCATAGCGGCGCGTGGTAGAACCATCCAACTGATGGAACGGTTCGAAGATCTCCTCCAAATGAGCAGATGGGATTCCGATGCCTGTATCTGTCACAGAAACAATGACAAGGTTCTCTCCCTCGCGTTTGACACTCACGACGACGCGTCCATTTGAAGGAGTGAATTTGACCCCGTTATCCACAAGCTGGTTCAACACCCAGGCAATTTTCTGCATGTCCGCCTGGACAGGAGGCAGATCCTCATCAATGATGGCGTTCAGGCTGACACCGCGTTCCTGGGCTTTATTTGCAGAGGATTTGACAGCCAGATTCGCAAGACGCTGAATATCCACATTTTCCTGCTTGATACTAAGCTCACCGCGCGAGGCGATGGCAAACATGATCAGGTCATCGATCAACGTTTCAAGTCTGCCTGTCGATTGCTGGCTGACCTGTAAGGCATGGCGCTGTTCGTCTGTGATTGCTCCCAGTGATTCAGAGACGAGCAACTCAATATACCCCTTGATATGAGTAAGCGGAGTGCGCAATTCATGCGAAATATTCGAAACAAAATTGGCTTTGAGCTGGCTCAATTCCGACACACGCTCAAGCGCTTTCTGTAGTTCCGCAGTGCGCTCTTCGACGCGGTGTTCAAGCGTTCTGTTCGCTGCCTGCAGCGCTGAGCGTAATTGGATAATCTGTTCAGTAACCGCCTGATCAAGTTCGGCACGATCCAATAATTGGAGATCAATGAGCGCCTGCCCAAGCAAAATCGGATCACCCTTGGCCGTTGACTCTTGTTGATGATCAAGTGCTTTTTGCAGGTTCTCAGCGGAAATGAGTCCCTTGTGAATCAAATATTCCCCCATGCGCGGTACTAACATTTCAGGTGTAAGACGATATTGCTCTGCCATGATTATCTTGACTCAAATGCCGGCTTCAGCAATGGATGTATAGACCCATTCTCCTCCCACCATTGTAGCCGATGATTGCATCGTAAGCAAATCATCTGCATTGCAAGTGAAAGGATCTTGCGAAGCATCCAGCACAATCAGATCAGCAAGATAGCCTGGAGCGAGGCGACCCAAACGATTTTCCATATTTGCAGCATAGGCAGGACCGATGGTATATCCTTCCAGCGCTTCCGCCATGCTCAACTTTTGTTCGGGATACCAACCATCGGCGGAGGGAGAACCGTTGGCGCGACGACGCGTGACTGCGGCATGCAAGCCCCAGAACGGATTCGGCGATTCGACCGGCGCGTCCGATCCAAGCGCGAGCCGCGCGCCATGATCCAATTGAGTCTTCATGGCATATGCGAGACGGGATCGTTCTCCCCAAAACGCATCCGCCATCAACATATCGGAGGTGGCATGGATCGGCTGCATCGAAGCGATGATGTTCATTTTGCCAAGGCGAGCCGCGTCATCAGGGTGCACAACCTGTACATGTTCGATGCGATGTCGAAGGGCTGGCAGGTTATTTTCCTTTTCATAATTACGCAATTGCTCGTATGCGTTGAGCACTTCATGATTGGCGCGATCTCCGATGGCATGCACAGTCATCGCAAGGCCCACTTCCGCGGCTTTACGCCCATATTCGAAAAGTTCCTCGCCATCCATGTTGAGGATGCCGCGATTATCCTCTTCTCCGATGTAAGGCTGGAACATCGCAGCCGTGTGCGGACCGAGCGCCCCATCCATAAATGCTTTGACTGAGCCAATGCGCAGCCAATCATCGCCGAAGCCCGCGCCCAGACCGAGTTCATAGGCCTGATCGAGCAGCTCCACAGGAAGATTCTTGAGTACCCGTAATTTGAGTTTGCCCTGCTTATGAAGTTGCTGTAAAGCCATAAACGAATCGCGACGGTCAAAATCATGGACGCCAGTCAATCCCATTTTCCATAAGATGGATTGAGCCTTCTCAATGGCATTCGCAATTTCATAGATGGTGGATGCTGGAATTACATCTCCTACCAATTCCATGGCCGATTCGAGCAGAATACCGGTGGCATCGCCTTTGTCATCACGCTGGATCCGTCCATTTTGCGGATCGGATGTTTGCAACGTGACGTTTGCAAGTTTTAGTGCAGCTGTATTCGCCCAGGAAGCGTGCAGCGATTTGGCGGTGAGATAGACTGGATTATTCGGCGCGATAGCATCCAATTCAGAGGCTGTAGGCCAATTCCCCCACACATTTTGATTCCAGCCATGCCCCAAAATCCATTCACCGGGCTTGGCTTTCCGAGCGCGCTCTTCCACACGACGCAGACATTCTTCTTTGGTGTCTGTTTCACAATCAATTTTTTGGAGGCTGAAGGAATAATGTTTCAAATGCAAATGAGCATCCGTGAGACCCGGCAGGATGACGCTCCCGTTCATGTTTTGCTTCTCTGCATTTGGGTATTGCGGCAAGAGATTGTTCGCTTCGCCAACCGCGACAATTCGTTCGCGGTCGATCACGATTTCCGATTCAAATGGATGTGAGGGATCTTGAGTGTAGATATAAGCGTTATAAAGAAGTTTCATGTTTTTCTCTATAAACCTGACAGGTCTGGAACATCATGTCA